>CAZIDA010000013.1:0-17410 GCA_964537865.1 uncultured Acidobacteriota bacterium | reverse complement strand
CCCCGGACGCGCGGCAGCTTGGTCCAGCCGGACGAGCACATCCGGATCGAGCACTGCGACGAGCCCCTCGAAGTCGCGGGCGCGCAACGCCGCGAGAAAGGCGTCGACGACTTTTCGCTGTTCGGAAAGATCGGCATTGGCGACGGCGGCGCCTTGCACGCGGCGGCGCGCGCGGCTGGCGAGTTGCGCCTTATTACACCGACGCCGAACGCGCCGCGCTGGCGCTCACCGAAGCCGTCACTCGGCTCAGCGATCGGGCGAATCCAGTTCCGGACGAAATCTGGGAAGAGGCCACCCGGTACTACGACGAGCAGGCCCTTGCAGCCTTGATCCTCGCCATCGGCGCGATCAACGTCTTCAATCGCCTCAACGTCTCTACCCGTCAAGTGGCAGGGGAGTGGATGAAATCGGAAGAAGCACAAAAATGGGTGAAAAGCAGCGCGGGCGCCCGCTGAGGCTCGGGTAGCCGCGGTGACCGCCACAGACACCGCGGGCCATCTTTCGTCACTATATTTTCCGATTATCTATAATTTCGGGGGAGGTAAAACATCGGGATGGCGCCGTTCACGGCGCCTGCCCCGATAGATCGGGGCCGGCTATTGACTCAGCCGCCCCTTCATGGGCGGGATCGGAATCCCCTCGCCAATGATCAATCCACCCGAAGCTCCATTCATGGGGCTTGGTTTTCCTCTCGCCGATTCATCGGCGGAGGACGATTCCGCCCCATCAATGGGGCGGAAGAACGGATTGATTGAAAACTGTTGAGGCCGTTTGTTCCCGCTCCTGAAGGAGCGGGCTGAGGCAAACAAGTCCCCCGAGGGGGACTGGGTGGTTGGGATCGCTCATTCATGACGGACCACCGCCGGCGTGCCGCCTCCGGCGAGGGTTGGAACCGCTCATGAATGTTGACAATCATTCGTCGGCCGGCACAATGTTTGATCAGGCGGCCGCATCGAAACTCTCGCGCCTCTTCTCAAGCAGTCCCCCACATATCAACAGAACGGTTGCTCCGGCGAGAGCGAACGTGCCCACAAACAAGCCGACGAAACGAAGAAGCAGGAACGTGTCGAAGGCCGGAATGAGCGCACACGCCAGTACCACCCGCCTGGCTCTCGGCACACCGCTGGCCAAGATCACGATGACGCTCAGGATGAGCAGGTGTGCTGAGAACATGATCCACAGCGCTCTCACTACCGCCACCAGGGATGCCTGTGCGCCGCTCGCTTGCATGGCGCTCGAGACGGAAGAGTAGCCGGTGGCGTGAAAGACTGCTGAGGCCGCCAAAACCAAACCACCCGCGATGACCAGCCAGCGACTCAACGGAATTGCACGCCCCATGATCGTACCTCCACTCGAATTGAGGAACGGCTCTTACGTCGCCCACCGGATTTGCGTTTCGGCGGCAGCGCCTCTGACTGACCTCGCGCCGTCCGTTGGCCAGAGCGTGTTATGCCGCAGCGCGTGCCGCGCTCCAGTTGCGTCTGAAATTCTCGCCGAGATCAAAAATAAAATCCTGAGCCAAAACCGCCTTGCCGCGCTCAACGCAAATCACCGTCACGCCGCTGTTCTGCCCTTCGCGGCGCTCCCGATTCACAAGGTGGATGTCCCAGCGGACGGCCACGACGTTGGTTCCGAGAAAGTCAAGAAGGTTGCGCACACAAACGTCTCGGACTTCAAAATGAATTGTCGGAAACTGCTCGAAGAAACGCCGGAACCAACCCTCCACCGCGGCCTTTCCCTGGAACGTGCCGCTTGCAGGAATGTCGCCGGGATAAACGAACACTCCGTCGTCGCGCCAAGCCGACATGAATTTCTCCAGGTCACGTCGGTTCAACGCATCAAACGCACTGGCTGCCGCCTTTCTTGCCAAGATTGCCCCGATCATACGCGCCTCCTCTTCTTGGCGTCGCCGCGATCATGACGGGTGACGCCAACGCTAGAGTTCTCAACGTTCAATTATCGACGAAGATGAAATATAGTGACAGTGGTGAAAACCCCAATGGCAGATGGGCTCGGGTAGCTGCCCCGATCCATCGGGGCGGGCCGTCTTTTGTCACTATATGATCCGATCATCTATAAAAACATGCTGGCTCTACCAGCTCACCGGGAAAATTTATACGACGAGTCGTGTCCGGAGCCCGGCCTTGCGGGCGGCCTGGATTTGGCGCTGATCGCTGGAGACGAAAAGGTCTGCCGCCCACTCCAGAGCGGAGGCCACGTGCAGCGCATCCATTGCACGGAGAGCGTTTGTTTCCAAGAGAAGCGTGGACCGGGCAATGACTTCGGGGGTGAGATTAATGATGAGCGCATCGGCGACATCTTCTAGGAGTCGATTTCTCGCCGTCCGGTAATCTCGCCGAGACAACCGTTTCTCTCTGACTCGGCGGTTTAATGCCGAAACAATCTCTGGAAGGCAAAGGACGCTGAGGGCCAGCACGGATGTCTTCTGACAGAGGGAATCGACTTCCTGGCTCCCCGCTTCGCGAACATATCGCTTTGCAAAAGCGGAAGAATCAAACAGCGTTTTCATATCAGGGCGCCTCACGCTCTTCCAAAATCGCTTTCGATAAGTCAGCCCCTTTGATGGCCAGTTTGAGGCCTGGACGCCTCCAGGCCGGCTCCGTCGCGTCCTCAGCCTGGCAGGAAGAGATTCGCGCCACGGGTTTTCCATGCCGCCGGATAATAATCTGCTCGCCGTTCTCAACGGCAGAAATTAAACTCGACGCCTGCGCTCGGAATTCAGTGAACGTAACGATCTTCATGTCAGAGGTCTCCCCTTAAATGTACAGCAATGTACATTCTCATGTTCCTTTTGTCAATGCCTCAGAGCCCATGGAATAGCATCAGACCAGCAAATCTAAGGTCTCCTCGTCGCAGACATCCCAAGAACAGCATGTCTGCGGCGCCCTCAACCGCAATGTCAGAGACCAGCGCGTCGCGCGGCGGCGAGTCGCTCGCGATGACCGCAGTACGGTTGAGCGTACCTCGCGAAGTCCGCCCGCGACAATTTTGAAGCGAGCTTCGGCACGCCATCAAACGCCGACTGCGCCTTCTCGAGATCCCGGCACACTTTCTTCGAACATTCGGCGCAACTCGTGAATCCCTGGCGTCGGCTACAGAGACGCGCTTTACATCGGCGGCTCGTGTGGAACAATTCCTCGTCCGGCCCGAGACAGCCGCCGCACGCGATGTTCTCGGGCTTCGCTCTCAGCCTCTAAATCCGGCGCCAAGCATCCGCGGTCCGCCGCTGATGCGCGACGCCTTTGGCCGCGCCGTGATACGCCGGACAATCCGAACACATCACTCCACATGCTGACATCATGATGGCCTCCATTTCTGCCGAAAAAACGACGCGCCTCTAGCTTCTTGTTTCTGCCGACGCTTGGTCTCCATCAAGATTTGAATACTTCGATTTCTTGTTCGCAAACCGAACGAAAGCGACGGTGTCGTACAGTCCATGACACAACATGACCGCCCAAAGATCGTACCCGCTGACCACGAACAGAACGCCAAACAGAACCGAAAGTTGAGTGACGATGACCATGGCCCGAGGACCTTGGTAGAGATGCATAAGGCCGGCGCCCAACGCCGCGATGCACACGGCCACTCCAACCGCAATCGGCTTGTTGACCCATGCGGTCAGAAACGATCCCACCGATTTCAGAACAATCCCCCTGAAGACGAGTTCCTCCAAAAATCCTCCCAGCGCCCAAGCAACGACAATGCCGCCAATAAGTTTGAGCTTGGATTGCTGGATCACGCGGAACCTATCAAGCCTGGGCGGCTTGCTAATCCAGCGACTCGCCAACCAGTCCGCGAACGGCGTGTAGGCCAGCATCAAACCCGACCACACGACGGCAAATCCAATCGTCGGCCACCAGGAATGCGGAATGCCCAGTCCCAACGCATCCAGGGTTACTTTGCGATAAGCCAATGCCGCAAGCGCATACATTCCGATGGCGGAGAGCCCTCCGATCAAAACAATCATGGAGCGGCGAAATCGAACGACCACGATCACAACCCAGATGGCAGTCAAGACTGATTCGGTTTGCTGAAAAGTCGTCACAGTTTTTCTCCGACCTGTGTTTCAAAGGTAGCTCGTACAGCGCGCACCAGCCCTATTGAGAAAGATAAAAGATAGTGACAGATGGTAGAAGCCCAATAAGCGCATCCGCTCGGGTAGCCGCAGTGTCCGCCGTGGCGGAAGCACCGCGGGTCGCAGTG
Organism: uncultured Acidobacteriota bacterium; assembly: GCA_964537865.1. Taxonomy (GTDB): domain Bacteria; phylum Acidobacteriota; class Terriglobia; order JAIQFV01; family JAIQFV01; genus CAZIDA01. The sequence continues at coordinate 13,186 of CAZIDA010000013.1, read as the reverse complement.
TGTCCTTATATTCTATGATCATCTATAGTCGGGAGCCGCGCCCCGCAGCATGAACGTTTGCCGCCCGACCAAAGCCGCACTCCATCGGCGCGGCGACTGGTGGAACACCTGCGTCAACTTCGCGAGCAGCACCGTCGCAGGAAGCTCCCACCGCGAGATCGGGCGAAATCCAAAGCGCGCAAAGTATCGCGGTTTGAGAGTGGCGAGCCACACGCGGCCGATGTCGGCCTCGTCGGCGCGCGCCAGGCACGCCTCCACGAGCAACCGTCCGATGCCTCGCCCTTGGGCCGCCGGCTGGACTGCCACCGAAAGGACCTCCGCCAGATGGACCGCAGAGCGATGCAGTGCCGCACATCCAAGCACTCGATCAGCGCAGTTACGAGCCACCACAAAGTCGGAGAGCCACCGCCGCACGTCATTCGGTGAACGCTGAAAGAGCGACGGATCAGCCCGGTTGGCCCGCAGCGCGGCCACGATGTCGTCGACATCGCCCGAGGTGGCAGCTCGAACTGTGATGGTGTCAGACATGGTTCTCCGTCGGCTGTTGCCAAACGCGGGCATCAGCCGCTCGCCGGCGTCCGCGCTCGCGTCCTCCGTTAGGACTGGCCGCATGCCGTGTGGGCAGCCGTGTGTTACGGATTTTCCTCACCGTACAAATCACCGGCCAAATATTTCATCCCGCTATCCACGGCCACGGTGACCACCGTATGTCCCGCGCCGAGCTCGCGCGCCAGCGTAATCGCCCCGACGACATTCATGCCCGAGGAAGTGCCGGCAAAGATGCCTTCCTCTCGCGCCAAGCGCCACGCCATCTGACGCGCTTCGGCTTCGTCGATCCCACGAGCTTCATCGAAGAACGACCGCTCCAACAACGGCGGCATAAAGCCGATGCCGATGCCTTCGACGTGATGCGTTCCGCCGGTTCCTTTCGAAATCACCGGGGCGCTCGCCGGTTCCAGCGCCACGATTCTCGTGGAAGGACCGCGAGGGCGCAAGATGTGCGCCACGCCCATCAACATGGCCGCAGTGCCGACGGCGGCGCAAAAGGCGTGGATGGGGCCGTCGATTTGCTCCACCAACTCTCGACCGATCGGCTCGTATCCTTTCACGGAATCGGTGTTCCGAATCTGGTCGGTAAAGTAGCTGGGCTCCGATGCCGCAATGGCGTGACCGCGCTCGATCATCCGGGGAACCAGGTCGGGAGTGACCTGGCCGCCTTCGCTCGCGACGAGGTTCAACTCCGCTCCAAAGACACTCATGGTCTGAAGTTTCTCTTTGGCAAAGGCGTCCGATGAAACCACGCGAAAACGATACCCTTTGACGGCGCACACGAAAGCCAGTGAAGAACCGGTGCTCCCGCCCGTGTATTCCACCACCGTCATCCCGGGTCGCAGATCACCGCGCTTCTCCGCCTCTTCGATCATCGCCAGGGCCATGCGGTCTTTATACGAGCCGGTGGGATTGTAGTATTCGAGTTTGACCCACACATCCGCGCAACTCGACGGCGCCACCTTGTTGAGGTGAACTACCGGGGTATTGCCGATGGCCTGCAACACGGACGGAACGGATTTACCAATCATCAGCATCTCCTTCGGAATGTTGAATGGGAATCTTGTGGCTGATGTCCTGTGCAGCGCCTCGTCTGGCCGCCTTCAACCAAGTTTCTATCCAACGGACGGCAACGTGCTCCGAAGGGTCACCCTCAGGGTATGGCGAGGAATCGGCGGGCTTTCAAGCTCATCGAGGTCACCCCTTCTTTCGTTCGCCTGTTTTGCTGCTGGCATTGGCACCTTGTGGCCCTCTGTGAGTCTAAGCCAATCAGGGTTGTCGGAGCCAAACCGTGAACTTGCAAGAGCGAGAAGTAGGAAATCGGCAAATGGCGAGAACGCAGGCACTGATCGCCGCTCTAGCGTTTCATCGTACAGCACCTTTAGTTGGGGAGGACCATGTTTGCTTACCGACAGCACGACGTCCAAGGCAGAAATTCGAAGTGCCGGTTGGGTTAATCGCCATTGCCGAGCCTTGGTCTCCTCCTCTAACGATGGCTCGAGTCTTGGGCTTCCTCCGGCGAAGACCCACGGTAGCCCCATTTCTATCAATTCATCAAGAAAGGGATGCATCCGATGCCAGTACTGATAAGGACTCGGCCCGCAGGCATCATACGCTCTCAGTGTTCTCGCATCTGCATCTGAAAATGCAGTAGATGGTGGGTTGTACCAAAGGTAGTACACCGAATTCCAGACACCGAAGCGCTTTTCAAGCGCAGTCAAGAAGTCCGCCTGTTTCTTGTCGAAACTGCTGTAGTCGGAAAACAGACGGTACTCACTATTTCTACCCCTGCCGAACAGGCGTTTCGCTTGTATGAGGATGCCCCGTCGCGACTGCCCAAATAATGGATGGTTGACCGCGAGCACGATGCCAAGGTCTGCCCCAGAGTACTTGGACTCGATGTGCCTTGAATGTTCGTGCGTTTGGAATTCCACATCCATCGTGACACCTGAGTCAGACGCTTGAAGGTCGGTTTGCGCTTGCGAGAGTGGATACGTCAGAGCATGCAAGGATGTCGTGTTGGCGTCGAGCAGTTCGCAAAGGAGGAACGTGAGATTCTCTTCCGAAGGCGGTGAACCTCGGACCATGCGCGTTGAAACCGCGGTTGACACGCCGTCAAGGAATCTCCAGAGGATGCTGGCTTCGTAGCCTCCAATCGCTAGAAACATGCGGGTCATAGGACAAGCCCCTTTTCTGATATTCAACGCCGTCTCAACGTCAGCGCTGTTGAGAACTGCGCTTGCGCGGCGTACGAACGTGTCGTTGGTTGGCCTTCTTTCATCCTGTGAAATCTCTTGCCGCCAGACACGCCTCTCCAGTTTGCGATGCGTGGCGACGGATCCGGTCAACCACTTCACCGATGCCCATCATGCCGCTGAGAACGAGATAGATGTGGCTGTGATCGAGGAGAAGTATTGGCGTCTTGGAGCCTGATGCTTCTTTCTTCGCCATTTGAGAGTAGCCGGGATTGAGACCATGATGCCCATGGTATTGTCTGCCTTCGACGTGACTTTCTTGAAAAAGGTGTCGATATCGGTCGCATCGGCTTTGGATGAGGTGAACTTGAGTTCAACGAGGTACGTCGTTCCAGCGAGGGTCACAGAGCCGTCAATCTGTCTGCCTTCGTGAACATAGGGTTTTCGGTTCGCAGTCTCGGAGAAATCTAGGAGCCGGTAGAACCAATCCTGAAAATCATAGCCAGCCCGCTGCTCCCCCAATCTCTTGCCCAGATCGTTGAGCTCCTCGTTAAGGCGTTGAAGAGTCTGCTGCGAGCGGCTTACCTCCTCCTGCCGCTTCTGAAAGTCCGCGCGCGGCTTCTGTCGCGCTTCGTCCGATTGGATTTCATCTTGCTGCCGGGCATGGTATGTGCTCAGCTTGGATACGGAGTCGTGCGCATCCTTGATCTTCTGGGAGGAGTCCTCCCAATTAGCGAGGTCGGGGAAGGTGCGCTGCTCCATCAAGTACAGAGCGATGCGGAGTAGCTCCTCTCTGCCTCGATCCGTCTTCGGCAGTTCCACAAAGAGACGGTCGAGGAAACCGCGCTTCGTTTCCTCCGGCCCCCAAGTGGCGATGAATCGCTCTGCAACACCGCACTGCCTTAGAAACTTGGACAAAGCGTTCTTTCGCCAAAAGGACTTCAGGCATGCCTCGTAGACCAAGCCGATGTAGTAAGGTGTCAGTCTTATTTTCATCTGTCTTTCGCCATCGTCGCACCTGACCAAAGGACACGTTTTTCTCGCCCGTCTATGTCCAGGCATAGGTTATAGGTCAGTGACCTCGTGCTCACGGGCATCCTGCTCCAAGGGAGCACCAGCGTAACCCAACTCGACAACCTGTTGCAGGTACCCTGGCAGAAAAGTCGCAATTGAACCTGTCTGCTCGTATTGGTATACATGACGCAACTCATGAGACAGCACGCGCTTCGTCTCGTGACCTTGGCAGATGAACACCGAGTATCCCAGCGTCAGACCCACCATGCCGGGCCCCAAGAGGCCGGTTTGGACCGCGGCTGCGCGTAGTTCTAGGTCTTCCGGCATTGGCAGAGCATCGACCAGCACTATCCGCACACGTTGGGGTTGAGCGACGCCAACTCTCCGCGCCAGCAGCAATTTGCTGTTGTCCAGCGGGCGTCCAAAGCTAGCGACCCGGGCCGCCATAGCTTCCGCCCAAGCTATGGCCCGTGGCAACAGGCGTGGTAACTCTGTTCTCAAATCCACAGGCATCCCCCCTCTATCTCTAAAATTGAAATTCAGCGAACGGACAAAAGCGTAGCTCTTTGCCCGTCCGCTTGAATGACTCGTTAGCCTGCATAGCTCCTACCTAATATTCCCAGGGACACCGCCGGAGTGAGGAACCACAAAAGACGGATATACACCGATATCATCAGCAAACGTCTCCATGATCTTGCGGTAACTGTTGCGTATTTGTTTCGGGTCTGACTCCGAATTACTGAAGCACTCAGCCCACTCTGCTTTCCATTCTCTGGAGCGAGCATCTTTTCTCCGTTGCCATTTCGTCCTCAGTAGCGCATCGCGCCCCCAGCCAGTGTACGTCTCAAAACAAAGGTTCTGGAACTCCATGCAGGCCGAGAAGAAAGTTTCAGAAAACAATGGGGCGGCAAGGTAGATTTTCTTGTCAAGCGTTCGTTTTAGCGTCACTACGTCGGGAGGATCAAGGTCCTTCCAGCAACCCACATAAGTGAAGTAGCACAACACATCATTTAAGATTGGAGCGAGATCGTCGTAGATAGCCAAGCGCTTTTCAACGAGTTTCTGGCTTCGCCATTGGAGATGCTCGAAACGTTTGCTCACCCGATGAACGTAGATACCAAAGATAGCTAGGGCTGCCGGTGTAAGCAAACCAGCGAACAACTTTGCAATTTCTAGCCAATTCCACGGGCCTGCATTCATGACTGTTCCTGCACGCTAACGCTTCACCTAACGCGCAAGGGGAAGGCAAGCGAAGCGCGGCCTTTCACTTGTCGCGTTCAGGTGGTTGTTGGCTCCCTCTCTTGGGGGTGTGCTTCTTGAGGTCCGCCGCCTTCTTCTCCAGTGCCAAGGGCTGGAGGAGGTTCTCGACAATGTCGAAAACGATGCCCACGTCGTCTGCCTTGGGGTCGTGACCGCGGTGGATGACCGCATGGCCGGCATCCAGCGCTGCATCGAGGATGTCTCGGTTCCGCTTGCTCAGGTATCCGTGCTCGACAAGTGCATCAAGTTTCGTCTGGAAGCCACCGATGTCTCCCACAGTGGCGTTCATGAACATGTCGACGAGAGCCCGAGCGCCCATCACGGCAAGGCGCCTGCTGTCCGCGTGGAGCGCCGTGTAAATCTCCCGCAACAACGCATCCAAATCGTTGGGCAGCCGGTATCCCCAGCTAGGGAATTGCCTGGATACGGGGGGTGGATAGTAGTCCGTATCATCGACATCAACGTCATGGGAAACAAGTCGACGGCGAAGAGTGACGCCGCCACACCCGCGACACTCTAGCATCGTGTACGTGGTGAACCAGTCGATCTCGAAGCCCATCGGCGTGTCTTCAGATTCGGAGAGGTTGCGGCAAGCGATGACATCGTGCCTCGTCTTGCGCAGGCACTGGTTGCAGTGTACCCATTCTGGTTTCTCAGTTCCCATCTATCTCTCCGATGGAGCCAACAATAATTAGACGGATCCGCATAAGATGCGGAGTTCTCGTTTCCGTTCCGCGTAACACGCCTTCGAATTTCTTGCGGGAGACATATTAGCACCTTTGCCTTCAATTCTTTGCCTCCTGTCGCAAGGCTTTTGACGGCATCTTATGCGGATCGTCATAACACTTCCTACGGGTACCAATTCAAAGCCCGTCCACCGGACTGCGAACGCCTGCCGCGTCCGGTAATCGGCGGATGAAAATCCGAATGGTTTTCTGGCGAGAAAGAATTTGCCGATTGTGGAACGACAGCGATCATAAAGCCATCCATCCAACGGGGGAACGATCGAGCCCAAACACAAAGCCGAAATTCAAACGGAGTATACGCTCATCAAAAAGGAGCGGCAAGTTTGGAGTGCGCCGGTCCGCCGTGGCGGAACGGCGCTTTGGATCCGTCCGTCATTGATTGGAGTTTCATTTTTCATCTCGTTCGTATCCAAAGCGCCCAGATGCATCGGGGCGCAGTCCACATCAGAAGTTTGGTAGCGATGCCAAGTCCCCCACGGGGGACGCAGGCAGCGGCTTTTGCGAGCGGCCGCGAAAAACCCACGGAGCCTGCTCGCGTTTTCAATCCCTCACAAAAAGCCTCGCCCTGATAAAACGCGGACGAGCTACCACACTCCCAATCGGCGCCGTTTGGAGTGCACCGCCAACGGCGGCGCTTTGGATCGGTCCGTCCTGGATTGGAACTTGCTCCATTCCTCTCGTCGAATCCAAAGTGGCGTCGAGGCCGCCGCACTCCATATCGGAGCCTTGGTAGCGCTGCCAAATCCCTCCATAGGACGAAGTGCGCAGACAAGAGTGTCTGCGCCACGCGGCGCGCTACCCGTGCTTCCGGGTGGACTGAGGCCACGCGTGGGTTAGGCGGCAGTTTTCTTCCGCCGTCTCGATTGGAGGGTTTCTTGAACCTTCTCCGAAAGCAGAATCTTCATCATCGATTGATAGGGAACGTCTTCGCGGTTCGCAAGCATTTTGATATTCTCGATCAACGATTCCGGGAGGCGAATGGAGATGGCTCTGCTGGTCGGCTTCAGGTTGGGGAACGAGGCCAGCTTCGCTTGGGCGTAGTCGACGAACTCGGCGGAATCGTTCCGCGCCCAAAACCTTCGCTCCTGCTCCTCCGATCTAAACCGCGGAATTCTTTTTGGCTTTTTCATTGTAGATTTTTCTCTCTCTTCTGGACATGTCCCGGGCCGAAATCACTCGCACCCGGCGCCCGCGGATTGTAAAGGCCAGGAAGAGCGGACGACCCGCCTTGCTCCGACCCAGCGCAAAATACCGCTCCTCCGTTTGAGAATGGGCCACATCCGGAATCACGTAAAACGGCTGATGAAAGAAGACTTCTTCACACTCCCACCACGCCACATGATGACGCTCCCAATTCTTCAACCGATTGGCGTCGTCCCATTCAAACTCCGTCATCTCTGAAAAATCGGGCATCACATCCTCGGGAGCGCCGTGTATATTTCCATTATGTACATAATTGAACTCCCGTCAAGGGGCTGGTCAACGTTGGTTCTGGAATGTTTAACGACAAATCGACCGATCCCGATAAGATGCGGTTTTCTTGCGAGAAAGAATTTTTCGACTGAGAAACGACGGCGAACATAAAGCCATCCATCCAACGGGGGGAACGATCGAGCCCAAACACAAAGCCGAAATTCAAGCGGAGTATGCGCTCATCAAAAAGGAGCGGCAAGTTTGGAGTGCGCCCCGACGCGTCGGGGCGCTTTGGATCGGTCCGTCCTGGATTGGAACTTGATTTATTCCTCTCGACCAATCCAAAGCGCCCAGATGCATCGGGGCGCACTCCACATCAGAAGTTTGGTAGCGATGCCAAGTCCCCACGCGGGACGCACGGCGCAGACAGGAGTGTCTGCGCCACGGGGGGACGCAGGCAGCGGCTTTTGCGAGCGGGTACGTGAAACCAGATGAGCGCGCATGTGTTTTCATTCCCCTCACAGAAAACCCTCGCCCTGATAAAACGTGGGCGAGCTGCCACGCTTCGGTCGAAACGTATCGTATTCGGAGGCAAAACCATTAAAGCGGTTAACGTTGGCTCTTGATAGATTCCGCATCGCGCGATGGTAGAGCAAATCCCGGCGGCATGCCAAAGTCATCCGAAGCGGAGCCGTGTCAATGGATGCATCGCATCGCTCAACGCCCCAGCGCGCGAGCGGTCCGCTCAATCCGTTTGTTCGTTCGATACTTTTTTTGAATCTTAAGACCCGCGCTGGATTTTGCCAGCGCCAGACAGAGGCGTCTCAACTCGGCCGTTTGCTTCAATCGACGGGTGACCGCAGCCGAGGTCGTGTCAATCTTCATCAGTGATACCTTTCAATAATTCAATGTCGTCTTGATCCTGACCGCTCTTACGAAGAGACTTGAGAAAAATCAATCCTGCCGGTGAGACGACACAAAGTTTCCCAGCCTCCCAGTGAACAATCCTTCGGTTCTCCCAGACACCCGCAATCTCAGGCGTCACCATCAGCAGATCCAACGAGAGCATTTCTCCGGTGTCTGTTTCAGACTTGCTGACACGATGAATGCGTATCTTTCCGTTCTGAAATTCCATCGGCGCCGCATCGATGCTGAAACCCAACTCCCGGACCGCTCGTCTCACGATTTCCAGGGAACTCTCCTCGATCAAAATATCGATGTCCAACGTTGCCCGAGGAAGAGCATAAATCGCCATCGCCAGGCCGCCGCAAAGGGCATACTCGACATTCACTGCATTCAATTTCTTGGTCAGCTCTTTGAGCTCCAACAGCAAGTCCATGAAATTCTCTCACAAGAGTCTTGCGAAAGATGATTTTCGAAAATGACATTCAGCCGCCGGCATGATATCACTTTTCCGAGGCGCCCTTCTCGAAGGAGCTCGGCGCATTGACGACGAGGATTTCACTATCGTCTTTCAGATTCAGTTTGTCGAAGATGGAAGGCATGATGGGTCCTTGCCCAGTGAGGACTCACGTTCCGCCGCCATTTCAAAAGACTGTCCGGAGCACGTGTCGAGTTTCGATTGGAGTATATGCTCTCCTAACAAAAGCAGCAACACTGGCCGCGAAGCCAAGTTCGTTGTAGATGGCGCAGACAGGAATGTCTGCGCCACCATAGGCTCACATCTTGATTCTTTCGCGGCGCATCATTTTATGAAGCGTGACGCGATGGATGCCGAGGCGTTTCGCGGCCTGGGTGAAATTTCCATCGCAGGCTTTGAGGACATCGGTCAGCAAGCTTCTTTCCTGCTCCGCCAGCAGTTTTCGGATTTGTTGTTTCCGTTGCCGGATGCCGGCCAAATCTTTGGGAGGGGCGCTGAAGATTCGCGAGAGCGGATTCTTGGCCAGATCGACGCGCTTCGACGCCGCCGGAAGAATATCGGGCGGCAGGTCACAGAGTCGGATGGAATCGCCCGCCGCCAACGCCACGAGTCGATGCATCAGGTTTTCCAACTCACGCACGTTTCCGGGAAACGGACAATCCATCAGCCAATCGATCACCTCCGGCTCCACGCGCAGCGCGCGCCCGTACATCGCCGAGAACTTCGACGCGAAATGATCCACCAGCAGCGGAATGTCCTGCCGATGCTCGCGCAACGGCGGAATAGAAACCGGAATCACATTCAGCCGGTAAAAGAGCGCGGCGTTAAACTGTTCCGCCTGCACCATCTCCTTAAGACTCTTCCCGGTGGCGGCGGTGACGCGGACGTCCACGCGCACCGTGTGCTTGCCGCCCAGACGGACGAACTCATTCGATTGCAGGAATCGCAGCAGCTTGGCCTGAAGCGGATAGGCCAGTTCGTTCACTTCGTCGAGAAAGACGGTTCCGCCGTTGGCTTGTTCGAGGCGTCCGAGGTGTTGTTCGCCGGCCCCGGTGAACGCGCCCTTCTCGTGGCCGAACAATTCCGACTCCAGCAGGTTCTCCGGGATGGCGGCGCAGTTGATGGCGACGAAGGGATGCTCGCGGCGCGCGCTTTGATAATGCAGCGCCCGCGCCACCAACTCTTTGCCGACGCCGCTCTCGCCTTCGATGAGCACCGTGGCCGGTGAATCGGCGATGCGCTCCACCAATTTGAGCAGCGCCAGAATCTGCGGCGGCTCGCCGATAATTTCCTTCGGGGCTTTGCGGGCGTCGAGAAACACCGTCCGAGCGGGCTCCAAAGCAAACGGCAACAGGCGCGTGCGATCCAGATAAGACACAAAAAATCGGGAGAACTTTTCGAGCAGCGCGCGGTCGTCCTCTTCGAAGGCGCAGGGCGCCGAATTGTTTTCCAAATAGACTGCGCCGACGATGCGTTCACCATGCTGGAGTGGCGTCGCCAGCACCGCGCGAAGCTGCAGGTTGACGACGCTGATCTCGCCGGAAAATTCGGGATCGCTCAACGCGTCGGCCAGCAAGACGCTCGATGCGCGTTCGAACATCTCGCGAAGCACCGTGCGGCTGAATTGATATTCGCCGAGTGAAAGGTTGGTCGTTTGAAAATTGCGCGCCGCAAACACGTCCGCTTCCGTGGAATCGGGCAGACAGAAGAGAATGAAGCCGCGCTCTGCGCCGGTGACTTCCAGAATTCGATCCAACACACTTTCGCAAAGCCGATTCAAGTTGAACGGCGAAACGTCGGCCACACCGCTCAGGATTTTTCCCAGCCGCAGGTCAGTCTCTTGTCGCTTCAGCGCCTCCACTTCTTCCTGAACGCACACCACGAAATCACGTTGCGCCGTTTCGATCACGCTGTTCCAGCGCGTTTGGATTTTCTTGATCTGGCTTTGGAGCTGCTGCAATCGCCGATCGGCGGTCTCGGCCTGCAACGATTTCACCGCATCCTGAAGGGCCGCGATCAATCCAAGAGCGGCGGAATGTTCCTGAGCAAGCGATTGGCTCCACGTTTCGGTGAGACGTTGAAGGCGGTCGAGTGAGTTTTTCATAATGTGTCTCAGTAGAACTGTTACTCACGTTTGATCAATATGCTCATGGAAATATCTGACTTGATGTCACGGACATTCACCGCCGAGGCGCCCGCCGCGGCGGGCCGAGGTTGCGCAAAGATTTGGTAGCCACCCGCCGCGGCGGGTTTTTGGATTGATAGTGGGCTTTTGCCCTCAATCATGGAAGAGCCCACGAGTCGCCAAAAGACGGCGACTCGTGGCTACCAGCGCAAAATCCCCCGGCGTAAAAAACGCCGGGGCTACCAAAACAATCTAGCATCACCTCATCAAATATCCGCCGGCATGAAATCACCCTGAGCTTCTTCAATCCAACCGATGTCCCCACAAGACGCGATGGCGCGTGTACAGGTGCACGGAGGTGTCGTGCGAGCCTGCCACTAATCGTTTTCCATCCGGTGAAAACGCCACGCTGAGGACGGGAGCATTATGTGTTCCGATAAAGGTTTTCATCCGGCGGCCGGGCACACTCCAGAGCACGATCGTCTGGTCGTCGCCGGCGGAAGCGATTTCCTTTCCATCCGGCGAAAACGCCACGGCTTTGATTCTCGACGTGTGTCGACCGAGAATTTCCAGCAATCGGATGGGCCGGGTGTTCCACAACCGCACGGCGCCGCCATCTTCCCCGGTGACGAACTGCTTGCCGTCGGGAGAAAAGGCCGCGGAGATGAGTTGAGTTCCCGGCAACAGATAGCTTTCGATCTCTCGCCAGGATTGCGTGTCCCACACCACGATTCTTCCGTTGTCCATGACGGCGAGGAACCGGTGGCCGTCGGAAGAAAAATCTTCGCCGTAGATGTGTCCCCAACGGGGCGGGTGCGTGAACTCGGTCAAGTCCACTTGGGTACTTCCATCGGCGCTGCGATAAACGCCTTGCGACGCGGCCACCCAACGGCCATCCGGGGAAATGGCGAGACAATAACTCGGACTTATGCCCATCCCAGGAAAGTGGTGTTTGAATTTGAGCCGGGGAGTGCGTTGTTTCAAATCCCAAAAAATGATGACCCCATCTTGATCGCAGGACGCCAGCCAGGAATCGTCCGGTCCGAAGGCCACCGCCGTTACGCGCGTGGTGTGCCCGTTCAACACGGCCGCCTTCTCGCCCCGTTGGAGGTCCCACAAGATGATCGACTGATCTTCGCTCGCGGAAGCCACCCAGCGCCCGTTGTTCGAGAATGCGACGTTGCGAACCGCCCCGCCATGTTCGTTGAAGTTGGCGACGCGTTCGCGCTCTTCGACGCTCCACAACAAAATGGAACCATCGCCATGGGCGGAGACGAGCCATCGGCCATCCGGTGAGAACGCGACGCTCCATACGATGGCGGAGTGTTCGAAGCGAACCAGTCGCGTTCCCGTGACCGCGTCCCACAACACCACGTCCTCGGCGCCCGTGGCGGCATATCGCCCGTCGGGAGAAAACGCCGCGGCGCGTCCATGATCGCGATGCACCCGCTGGCTGCTCAGCAATTCCCGGGGAAGGAAAAACTCGGGATGCGGAAATTCCCAAAACGACACGGTGCCATCGGAGTCGACGCCCACCAACTTCGTTCCATCCGCCGAAACGTCGGCCCAATTGAAACCGGGTCGGGTGGACCCTTCCAGCTCGCGACCGGCGGACACGTCCCACACGGAGCCGCTCGGACAAATCAACTGACTGTCATTGCCCGAGAACGCGATGGAGCCGTAACTGCCGGTCAAGGGAAACTCCTTCAGTTTCGTCCAACTGTCGACCCTCCAAAGCAACGTCCGGTCCGCCATGACCGCGAGTGTTCGTCCATCGTGTGAGAACGCCAGGCTGATGATCTCGCCGGCGTCACCTGAAAGGACCGCGCGTTTCTGAAACTGCGCGGCATCCCAAACCAACACCGTTTGATCAGCGCCCCCCGCGGCGATCCACCGGCCATCCGGTGAAATGGCGAGGGACGTCACCCAGCCTCGAGGATCGGTCAGGGTGGCGAGTCGTTGCCGGCGCGCAAAATCCCACACCATCACCTTGCCGTCTTCGCCGCAAGAAACCAACAGTCGTCCATCCGGCGAAAAGATGGCGCGCCGCACGGCCGCCGTGTGTCCGTCTCGCAACCGCAGGTCCGTCCACTGCTCTTCGATCGACATCGCCCCCGCCGCCGCGATCACCAAGATCATCAGGCTCATCAAACCAACGCCGGCCACCAACACGCCGCGACGCCAACTCTTACGCAACAATTTGTCTTCGCGCACCCCGAACGGGATGTCGCAATACCGCCGCACGAACCACAGCTTAGTGATGGGAATGCGCGTGCGGTCATCGACCAAAAAGTTGGAGAGGTATTGCCGAAAGAGCCGATTGGCCCGCTGCGTGGCGTCCATCACTTTGCCGGTGATCTGATTGATTTTTTCAATCAGATACTCGTGCATCAAATCGTAGCGCCAGGGATCTTCATCCTGAATTTCCCGGACCAGCCGCGCGTTGACGAGAGAATTCACGATGCGTTCGGTGGCCGCCTGACTGCGCTGGATTCGCTTCGCC
>CAZIDA010000012.1:0-17607 GCA_964537865.1 uncultured Acidobacteriota bacterium | reverse complement strand
GGTGTATTTCAGAATCCCTTGAGTGAAGAAGATGAGCCCCACGGCCAAGCGGATGAGCGCAATACTCGCCGGTCCGCGAACGGGTTTGAAGAAGAATTGGAAGAGAGAATTCATTTTTACGAATCATCCTTTCTTGGGACGCAGCGCATCCAGATCAACTCGCCGTTGACATTTCAAAGATGCGCCGGGTGTAGACACATCTTCGGCCTGCGCCGAACCTCGGAGCCAAGCTTGCCGTGATCGTTTTACGTTATCGAATTGCGATGGTATACCAATCTTGGCCCCGGCACAATGTGATTGCCGAAACAGTAGTACCACATGGTCGCTGCCGCGATCACCCAAGGGGATGAACATCACCGATGGATTTGGTGCGCTTCGTCCCCAACGGGGACGCGTCCCAAAGCCCAGGGTTGTCCGCCGGCTTTAAGGCGGACTACCCTGGGTGCCGAATGGCGGGTATGTTTCGCAACCCCCACGGGATTGCGGCAAATGGCGCCCGGGGGCATGGGATGAAACAGGACCGGGTCACAACCCCGTTGGGGTTGCGCGACGTGGAAGGGCGGCACGTTTCCCAGGGTAGTCCGCCGATCCGCCAATCCGCCAAAAACCCGGCGGACGCAAGCGAGAGCTGGCGGCCAACCCTGGGCTGGAGGCCGCAGCCTCTTCGAGGCTGAAATCAGCGTCGCCGAAACGTTGCGTCAGACGGGCCCTGCCCTATCTTCGAGGCACTCCTTTAAGTGCAAGATGCGCTTGCCACGTCCAAACACAAGGGGTCCGCTTTTGCCAAGCGGGAGTCGGCCTGCTATAATGCTTGGCTTTTGATTGGTCGAATTCGACATATTAAGAGCAGAGACGCATGAAAACCCGCAGGACAAATCGTCATAATAAAATCACTACTCGAAAGGTGGCGGAAGCAAACTTCCCCACTCGCTACGGCAAATTTCGCATCATGGGTTTTGAATCGAAGCCCGGCGGCGAGACGGCCGTTGCCGTCGTGATCGGAAACACCCAGCGCGCGGCGGCGCCACTGGTTCGTATCCACTCGCAGTGTCTCACCGGCGACGTCTTCGGCTCGCTGCGTTGCGATTGTGGCTGGCAACTGAAAACCGCCTTAAAGTTGATTGGCCGGGAGAAATGCGGCGTTCTCATCTATCATCTTCAGGAAGGGCGCGGCATTGGACTGCTGAATAAACTTCTGGCGTACCAACTTCAGGACAATGGAAGCGATACGGTGGAAGCCAATCAGCAGTTGGGATTCGCGGCGGATCCCCGAAATTACGACATCTGCGTCGACATCCTCAAGTTGATGAAGCTTCGCCGGATTCGTTTGCTGTCGAACAATCCCGCCAAGATCATCGCTCTCGAAAAACGCTCCATCAGCGTGGTGGAACGAGTCCCTTTGGAGATGAAGCCTTCCAAATTGACGCGCCGTTACTTGGAGACGAAAAAGAAGAAGATGGGTCATCTGCTGGCAGGAGTGAAGTGAGTGGGGCAGGCAATCTTGCCTGCCCTTTGGATCCTAGCAAGATTGACGCGAAGCGCAGACCCGCCGCGGCGGGTGTCTGCGCCACGACTTCACAGCCGCCGGTCAGGTCAACTCTCGTTTCATGAGAACGGCGTCTTCCGGGGGATTGGTGTAATAATTTCGGCGGCGGCCCACCTCGACAAAGCCCTCCTTCAAATAAAACCTTCGAGCGGGATCATTGGAAGGACGAACTTCAAGCAGCAACGCCCTCACGTCGCGAAACCGAATTTGCTGGATCAGCTCATGAAGCATCATCGTTCCGATCTGGCGGCGCACCATGGACGGCTCAATCGCGATGTTCAGAATCTCGGTTTCGGGATGGGTGGTGCGATACACCAAAAAACCGACGACGCGCTCCTCTTTCGCTGCGGCGACTTCAACTGCGATCATCCCCTGCGCGGAATCGGCGCCCGTGGCCACGCGGCGATACACTTCGATATCCCAATGCGAGAGCGACGCCCAAGCCATCTCGATTTGCTTTGTCGCCTCCACGTCACGCGGCGCCATGGCGCGAAGCTGAATCTGAGGCGAGTCTTCGTCGAGGAGCGTGCTCTCGGTGCTGTAATTAGTCATAGCAAAAGGGACGCCGCAATTTTGCAGAAGCCGGCGGTCATCGTCCTTCCCGATGGAAGCGAATCATCCCTTAAATAGGGTCTCGGCGTCGGATCTCCGGAGATACTCGATGGGAAGCAGATCCGGTGTTGAAACGTCTCCACGCGCGAGCTTCTGGAATGCGCATCGCGCGACGGCCGCGGCCAGATAGGGCGTGGTTCTTCGCCTCGTCCAACCCCATTCCGTTCCCGGCTCAATCCAGCGCCGGAATTTTTCTATCTCCGGACCGGCGAAGACGCGAGCGCTCCGGGGTTGATCAGAAAAAAACGTTTCGACTCCGACCACTCGGTCCGCTTCCAAACATTGCAGCCCGTCGTCGCCGGCTTTATATCCTCCCGCAAACACTTCCGAACGCCGCGCGTCCATGAGCGGAATGATCGGACTTTCCAGTCTCTCTTCGATCAGCGGCGCGGCGATGGCTTCGAGGGTCGAGATTCCCACCATCGGGCGGCCCTGCATTTCCGCGAGCCCTTTCATGGTGGCGATACCAATGCGCAGACCGGCAAACGATCCGGGGCCGGTCGTGACCGCAAAAGCGTCGAATTGTCCGACGCTCAAATGGAGTTGCGTTAAGAGAAATTGAATTCCCGCAAACAGGCGAACGGAATGACTCTCCGTCGAGTGGCTCTCGACCACACCGATGATTTCATGCTCGCGTGAGACGGCGAGGCTGCCCCAAGGACTCGCGGTGTCAACGCTCAAAATTAAGGACAACGGAAACGCTCCGACCGAATTGACAGTCACCTGACCCCAGACTATACTTGCGGGCGGTTTGAACACCGCAAGATTTCGCGGAAAATCCCGTAATAGTCCAGCTCCGACATTCTACCAAACGTGACCGCTCTTCACGAGGAAGAATTGTCGGCCAAGGAAAGCTTTTTAATCGTTCATGGAAAACCTCACCCCCATGATGCGGCAGTACTCGCAGATCAAGCAGGCGCATCCGAACGCCCTCCTCTTCTTTCGCCTCGGAGACTTTTATGAAATGTTCTTCGAGGATGCCATCATCGCCTCGCGGGAGCTGCAAATCGTTCTTACATCGCGCAACCGCGAAAAGGGCGTGGAAGTTCCGATGTGCGGAGTTCCCTTCCACGCCGCCGACAATTACATTTCGAAATTGATTCGGAAGGGCTATCGGGTTGCCATCTGCGATCAGACCGAAGATCCCAAGTTTGCGAAGAAGTTGGTGCGGCGCGAAGTCACGCGCGTGATCACGCCGGGGACGGTGGTGAATTCCACGCTGCTCGATCCCGCCGAAAATAATTTTCTGTGCGCGCTTTGTTTCGGGGATCGCCGGGCCGGGTTGGCGTGCGCCGATCTTTCCACCGGGGAATTCCGAATCACCGAAGTGTCCGGCGATCGTTGGGAGCAGGACTTGATCGACGAGTTGGAAGGCCTTGGTCCGCGCGAGCTGCTCATCGCTTCAAATGCCGGTCCCACTTGGGAAGCGCTCTCGCACGGAGACCGCGGGCGCATCGTCTGCACCTCGTTGGACGATTGGATTTTCAGCGCCGAATACTCCCAGCGCATACTGACGCAGCATTTCGGCGTCTTGACCTTGAGCGGATTCGGTTGCGATCAGTTTCCGTTGGCGACTCGCAGCGCCGGCGCGATGATCCATTATCTCAAGGAAACGCAGCGCTCCAGCTTGGCGCACTTGACTTCCCTTTCCAGTTACCAGACAAGCGAATCCCTCGTGTTGGACCAGATCACGCAGAGGAATCTGGAGCTGGTGGAACCTCTGGTGTGGGAGAACAAGGATGCCACGCTCTTGAAGACCTTGGACGCAACCACGACCGCCATGGGGGCGCGCTTGCTGCGGGCTTGGATTCTTCGCCCCTTGCTGGGTCTTCCGCTGATCGAGCGGCGCCTTCAAGCGGTGGATGATCTCAAACACTCCACCATCAGTTGCGAGGAGATTCGCAACGATCTCAAGCCGCTTTGCGATTTGGAACGGGTCCTGAGCCGCATTGCGTTGGGCACGGTCACGCCGCGGGAGTTGATCGCGTTAAGAAATTCATTGTTGCATCTTCCGGTCATCAAGAACTTCATCTCTAGCTATCGCTCCGAATTGATTGCGGAGATTCACGGGCGCATCGATCCGCTCGAAGATATCCGGGCCTTGATCGAGACGCAGATCAAACCCGATCCGGCGCCGACGCTGGCCGAGGGCGGAATCATTCAGGACGGCGTCGATGCGGAGCTCGACTCCTTGCGCGACATCAGCCGCAACGGCAAGACGTACATTGCGCAAATCGAAGCGCGCGAACGAGCCCGCACCCGCATTTCTTCTCTCAAGGTGAAATACAATCAAGTCTTCGGCTACTACATTGAAGTCTCCAAGGCCAACCTCGATCTGGTTCCATCGGATTACGAGAGAAAACAAACGCTGGTCAACGCCGAGCGCTTCACCACGCCGGAGCTGAAGGAGTATGAAGTCAAGGTGGTCAGCGCCGAGGAAAAGATCTGCGAAATCGAGAAGCGCCTCTTTGAAAAAACGCGCCAGGCGATTGCCGCGGAATCGAAACGAATTCAGACCTCCGCTCAAGCGCTGGCGGAACTCGACGTGTTGGCCTGCCTGGCGCATGTCGCCAATCAATGCAAGTATGTTCGGCCCACCTTCGGTCCCAACGGAGAAATGCTGGTGATCGGCGGGCGTCATCCCGTCATCGAGCGACTGTGCGCGAAGCAGCGCATCGGCGACTTCATCCCGAACGACGTCTACATGAATTCGACTTCCGATCAGATCATCGTTCTTACCGGCCCCAACATGGGGGGCAAGTCGACTTACTTGCGCCAAGTGGCGCTGTTGGCGTTGATGGCGCAGATGGGATCTTTCGTGCCGGCGGAGAAGGCCGTGCTGCCGCTCATCGATCGCATCTTCACGCGCATCGGCGCGTCGGATAATCTGGCGCGCGGTCGATCGACCTTCATGGTGGAAATGACGGAGACCGCCGCGATACTCAATTCCGCCACGCCGCAGAGCTTGATCATCTTGGACGAAGTGGGCCGGGGCACGGCGACCTTCGACGGACTCTCCATTGCCTGGGCGACCATCGAGTTCATCCACGATCATTTGAAGTCGAAGACGCTTTTCGCGACGCATTATCACGAGCTGACGGAACTCGGCACGCTTTTCCCCGGCGTCAAGAACTATCACGTCTCGGTGCGCGAGTCGGGGCATCAGATTGTTTTTCTGCGCAAGGTGGAAGCGGGACCGGCGGACAAGAGCTACGGCATCGAGGTGGCGCGCCTGGCCGGGCTTCCGTTGCCGGTGGTGGAGCGCTCGCGCGAAATTCTCCAGCGCCACGAAAAGCGGGAGCAAGATGTCAGCGACGATTTGCTGGCTCATGCGCCGGACTCGCCGCGCAAGAAAATCGCGCAGATGCCACTCTTCGAACTGCCTTCGAATGGTCTATTGGAGAAACTTCGGAGTCTCGATATCGATCAGATGACACCGGTCGACGCTCTCAATGTTCTCAGTGAAATGGTCAAGAAGGCGCGGGCTTGAACTTTTTTTGCGATGCGTTGATTTGGCTTTGAAGACGCTGGGCTCAGAATTGGCAAAACCCGCCGGCGCCTGCGACGCAGCCGAGCATTCCTATGAAACGCATTATGGGATTGATGTCCGGGACGTCCGTCGATGGCGTGGACGCGGTGGTCGTCGATCTTCGCGGACACGGCCTCAGCACCAAGTTCAAGATGTTGGCCTTCGAGACCGTTCCCTTCCGTCCGTCCACGCGCCAGCTTATCCTTTCCTCCTTGAACGCGAAATCGATTTCTGTTGCGGAGATCAGCCAACTCAATTTTCTGATCGGCGAACTGTTTGCCGAAGCGGCGTTGAAGGTGTGCGAGAAAAACAAGATTCCGATCCGGTCCGTTGATTTGATTGGATCGCACGGGCAGACGATCTATCACCAATCGATAGCCTCAACGCTCGAAGGACGGCGCGTCGCCTCCACGCTGCAATTGGGAGAAGGCGCCGTGATTGCCGAACGCACCGGCGTCACCACCATCTCCAATTTTCGCGTTCGCGACGTGGCCGCCGGGGGAGCGGGCGCGCCGCTGGTTCCTTATGTCGACTTCGTGCTCCTGCGGAACGCCAAGAAGAATCGCGTCGCGCTCAACATCGGCGGTATTGCCAACGTCACTTGGATCCCCCGCGGTTGTCGCTTTGAAGAACTTCTGGCGTTCGACACCGGTCCAGGAAACATGATCATGGACGCCGCCATCGCTCACAGAACCGACGGCCGCTTGAGTTTCGATCTCGATGGCGGAATGGCGGCGCGGGGTTTGGTGATTCCTTCGCTGCTCAACGGGATGTTGGAACATCCGTTCTATAAGCAAAAGCCGCCCAAGGCCGCCGGCCATGAACAGTTCGGCATCGAATACACGACGGTGATTCTTCGGAAGACGCGCTCCGTGAGCACGGAAGACTTGCTGGCCAGCTTGGCGGAACTGACGGCGCGAAGTATCGTTGAAGGCCTCGAGCGATTTGCGGCGCGCGGCAAGATGATTGACGAACTCATCGTCTCGGGTGGCGGAGCGCGCAATCGCTTCTTGATGTCGCGTCTGCAAGCCCATTTGCCCAAAACGAAAGTGCTCACCTCCACTGAAGTAGGAATCGACTTGGATGCCAAAGAGGCGATTGCCTTCGCAATTCTCGCGAACGAAACCTGGCATTACCGGCCTTCCAATGTCCCCTCCGTGACAGGCGCCAAACATCCGGTGATTTTGGGAAACATCACGCCCGCAACCCCGCTGCGCCGCGCTTCGAATCGGTGATAGAATTCTCCGTCATGAATTCACGACCAGGCCGGCGCGCGGGGGCGATGGTAGCGTTGTTGTGTTGCCTCATGGCGGCGTCCGCCTGCCGCCGCTCGTCGCCGGATCCCAATACCCTCACTTTCTTGCTGGAATCGAGTCCGGTTAGTTTGGATCCGCGCATCGGGACTGATGCTTTTTCCGCTCGGCTGC
Source organism: uncultured Acidobacteriota bacterium (assembly GCA_964537865.1). Lineage (GTDB taxonomy): Bacteria > Acidobacteriota > Terriglobia > JAIQFV01 > JAIQFV01 > CAZIDA01. The sequence goes on along the minus strand of CAZIDA010000012.1, from coordinate 10,493 downwards.
AGGGACTCATCTTCAATTCGCTTGTCCGCCGCGATGTTCACGCCAACTTGGTTCCGGATTTGGCGGAGCGATGGGAAACGCCCGATCCCACGACCTACGTCTTTCATCTTCGCCCCAACGTGAAATTTCAGAATGGCCGGCCATTGACCTCGGCGGATGTGCGCTTCACTTTTGAGAGCATTCTTCGGGGCCATCTCACCACGGTCAAACAAGAACAGTATGAAATCATTTCCGATATCGAGACACCAGATCTGCAGACGGTCATCTTCAAATTGAAAAAACCGGACTCCGGTTTCCTATGGCTGCTTTCGCTTGGCGAGATCGCGATTGTGCCGCAAGGCGCGGGCCCGGATTTTGCGCAGCATCCGATCGGCACGGGACCTTTTCAGTTTGTCAGTATGCGGGAAGATGAAAACGTCATCCTGGCCCGCAATCCCAATTATTTTGGCGGTCCGCCTCACGTGGCGCGAATTGTGTTCAAGATTGTTCCCGACGCCATCGTGCGAGCCTTGGAGATGCGCAACGGATCTGCCGACCTGGCGTTGAACGAGCTGACGCCGGATATCGTGCGGTCGCTTCAATCCGTGCCCCGTTTAAACGTGATTGAAGAACCAGGGACGACTTACAAGTATCTCGCCTTTAATCTCAAGGACCCTATTCTAAAACATCGCAAAGCGCGTCAAGCGGTTGCTTATGCCATCAACGTGCCGGCGTTGATTCAGTACTTGTGGCGCGGCCAAGGCGATCCGGCGACGGGAATCCTGCCCCCGAGCTTGTGGTGCTATGAACCCGACGTCAAACGATATCCTTACGATCCGGCCAAGGCCAAATTGCTGCTGGATGAAGCGGGATATCCTATGCCGACCGGCCCCGGTCCCCATTCGCGCTTCACGCTCACGTACAAGACTTCCACGGAAGAACTTTCGCGCCTGGAAGCGGTGGTGATTCAGCAACAACTGAAGGAGGTTGGAATAAATCTCCAGATTCGTTCGTACGAGTTTGCGACGTTTTATTCCGACATTGTCCATGGAAACTTTCAGATGTATTCTCTGCGCTGGATCGGCGACAATTTGAATCCTGATATTTTTGACGCCGTCTTCAATTCGAAGAACACGCCGCCGGTCGGGAAAAATCGTGGTTACTACAGCAACCCCAAGGTGGATGGACTGATTCGCCTGGCCCAGGAACAACCGGATCGCGCGCTGCGGCAACAAGATTATTCGAAGATTCAGAAGATCGTGGCGGAAGATCTTCCCTATGTGAGCCTTTGGTATATTCACAACGTGTGCGTCGCAAACCGTCGCGTCAAAAACATTCATTTGGTTCCGTCGGGCGATTTTGATTTTTTGAAGGACGTCGAGTTGGAGGAAAACTGAATTTCATGCGTGGATGGAAGCGGAGTGTCCGTCATTGGTCGATCGCTGGAGTTGTCGGCTTGATGGTGATGGCCGGCATGGGGAGCTCCTTGCTCCTGCGCGCTCAGACGCATTCATCTTCCCGGCGCGCGGACAAGAAGACCAAACCCCGCGGCGTCGATCCGCTCGCGCCCTTGCGAAAACAGGCTCAGGTGGCGCTCGAGGAAAACAACTGTGCGGCCGCGATTGAGCCGCTAAAAAAAATCGTGGCGATGGCGCCGGGCGATGCCATCGCTTGGTTCAACTTGGGAAATTGTCAGGCCCGGACCAAAGATCGAGCTTCGGCCGTCTCAAGTTTTAAAGAGGCGTTGAAGGTGGAGCCGGAGCTTTATGAAGCGGCCGCCAATCTGGGATTGCTGTTGGCGCAGTCCAATGAATTCGAGCCGGCGCTTCCTTACCTGCAGCAAGCCCTCCAGCACGAGCCGAAAAGCTTTGGACTCCAATTTGCCGCGGGTTTCAGCCTTTTCAGCTTGGGGCGTTTCGGCGATGCCATTCCCTATCTGGAAGCCGCCTCAACCTTGCGTCCTTCGGACGTCGATGTTCTCAGTCAACTGGCTCAAGCCTATCTGAAAATTCATCAGCCGGCTCAAAGCCAGGCGGCGCTGGAGAAAGTCCTCGCCCTCGATCCGAAAAATCAGAACGCCTTGTTGGGAATGGCCAACGTGGCGCTCGACGCCCAGAACACCACGGCCGCCGTCGCCTACCTGCGGAAACTTTTGGCGCTTCGTCCACAAGATCAGAATTTGCGGGAGCAAGTTGCGACGCTTCTGATGAATGAGAAAAAGTACGACCAAGCCGCGCCGTTGCTGGAAGAAGTGCTCCAGGCCGATTCCTCGCGCACGCCCGCGGCCGTCATGTTGGCGCACGCCTACGTCGAGGAGAAGCACACCGACAAGGCGATCGCGCTCTATTCCGAACTGGTGAAAAAGGACCCCAACAATTTTGATCTGCATTCCAATTTGGGGCGGCTTTACTTGGAAAAGAAGCAACTGCCCGACGCCGAGACGCAATTTAAAGCGGCGCTGTCGCTCAAGCCGCGCGATCTGGAGACGGCCAAGAATCTCGCCTCGGTGTTTCTCTTGGAAGAAAATTTCCCCGCGGCCGCCGGATTGTTGGAGCAGATTGTTCACGCCGACGGATCGAGCCCCGGAGATTATTTTTTTCTCGCCATCAGTTACGATAAAATGAACATGGTCGATCAGGCGTACGACAGTTATCAAAAATTCCTGGAATTGGACCGGGGAAAGAATGACAACCAGGATTTTCAGGCGCGACAGCGCATGAAGATCCTGGCCAAGCGGAGAAAGCGTTGATGGGACGGGCCCAACCCGCGGTTAGCATTTCTAAAGCAGCATGCTTACAACGCCGGCGGCTGTCGTGTTGCCTTCTCATCGTGGTGACGGCGCTTATCGCCGGCTCGCGTTCGGAATACGCATCCGACAAGAAACCGAATTTTCCCAAGCAGGTTCAAGAGACCCTCAAGCAGGCGAATTCGCTTTTGGACGACGTCGACCAAGCTCTGAGAAATAATCAATACGACATGGTGCGGGATCGGCTCAAGGAGTACAAGGCGCTTCTGGACGCGGCTTCCGATGACGCGCAAGCCTATTTGGAATCGCACAAGAAAGTTCCACGACAATTCAAAGACGCCGAGATCAACGTGCGGAAGCAGTTGCGGCGTATGCAAGACATCCGGCACAATCTGCCCATTCCCCTGCGGACCGATCTGGATGAAGCCGTGAAAACCGCGCGTCGCTTGCGGCGAAAATTTCTGGGCGAGTTGTTTGTGGACACCCAATCGCCGAAGGCCACCAAGCCAAAACCGCAAAAGCCAAAGGTTCTTCCATGACTCACACCGGGGTAGCTTCCATTTCTACTCCTCCGCGATTTACGTTTGCGGCGGCCCTCGCGATTCTTTTTCTCACGCTGGGATTGCCGGTTTCGGCGGCGGCTCAGCAGGAATCGGGAGATTTTCTTTCACCTTCCGAGGTGAATGAAATTCGTGATGCCCAGGACATTAATCAGCGGGTTCCGCTTTATCTGAAATTTGCCGCGACGCGGTTGGAGAAGGCGCAGAAGCTCGCGGGCATTCCCAGTCCCAAGGCCGAGAAAGAGGAGGCCAAGGAACGTCGCAAACCGGCCGTGCCGATTCCTCCGGACATGAAACCGGAAAAGCCGGAGTCGTTGGAACAGGAGATCGACGAGTATTATCAAATCTACGATGAAATGTTGCGGCATTTGGATGAGCGACTCGATGCCGGCGACGATGCCCGGAAGGCTTTGAAAGCGATCCTCAAAGAATCGCCCGGCCATCTCACGGCGCTGAAAGCCCTGCAAGAGAAATTGGGAGACGACGCCCCGGACGTTCTGGACGATGCGATGACCGACACGTCCGACGCCATCGAGGGCGCTCAAAAGACATTGCCCGGTTTGGAGGAGAAATTCGAAAAGGAGAAGAAGCAGAAGAACCAGGATCGTGAAAAAAGAAGCCAGGATATTTAATCGGGTGTTCCGGCAATGGAACCCCTCCGCTCAACTTCCAAAGATCGAAATACGATATTATCCGTACACGACGCTGACCCATACCATCCGCTTCCGACACGGGGCCATCAAGATTCGCCTCTCCCATCTTTTTCAAGACGCCCCGGCCCGTGTTTTGGAATCGATTGGGCAGATCCTGTTTTCGAAACTGTACCAACATCGCTCCCCCGCCGAGGCGCTCAACCGCTATCACCGCTACGTGGAGGCCAATCAACAACGCTTTCGAATTCTCGCCAAACACCGGGGGCAATCAAAGCCGACCCGCCATCATTTCACCGGACATCATCAGGATTTGTCCCGGGTGTTTGCGCGGGTCAATCGTCGCTATTTTGCGTCGGCCATGACAAAGCCCGTGCTGGCCTGGAGCCACCGCGGCTTGCGCTCGAAACTCGGCGAATATCAAAGTCTGCATCACGCCATCGTCATCAATCGCCGTTTCGACAATCCTCAAACGCCATCCTACGTTCTAGACTACTTGATGTTTCACGAAATGCTGCATATCAAACACAACATCGAGATTCGAAATGGCCGACGCGTGGTTCACACGGCTCAATTTCGATCGGAAGAGAGGGTGTTCAAGTAGTTCTCGGCGGCCAAGGAGTGGATTCGGGCGGACACGCAACGGCCGGAATGGGGAGATGAGATTCGAAACTTTTAAAGTGCGTGGGTTTGAAAGAGGGTCGGCGAGAATGCAGCGGCCGGCTTCAGAGAATCACTTCGCTTCCTTCATTTCGGGCAAAGAGCCCGCCGAGAAATGAAGGGGGATGCCTCCCGTGGGAGTTCGCTGCGCGTATTCGAACGAGGTGCATCGTTTCGAAATCAACTCATCGACCTTGACGAACTTTCTCCCGCGCTGTTCATATACCTTGAGAACCAAGTCTGCGAATTGAGAGTTGTAGCAAAAAACCCGGCGCCCGCGCGGATCTTTGAATTGGAATCCGAGCACGTTTGACGCGCTGACGGAGAGCTCCCCCACGAAATGTCGCTTCCCTTTTCGACCGATGAAATACCAAAAGAACGGCTCAAAGCGGCTGTGCTGCACAAACCACCGGTGGAGCGCATTCAACAGAATTTCCTCTCCCCGGTAACTCAAACGAAGAAGCAAGGCCCGCGGCAAATCGATTCCGGCCAGGCGATTCTCCGTGGAGTAGGCGCGCACTTCGCTCTCCGGAGATTTTTCGAATCCGGGGCAATAAATCCAAACCCACCGTTGAGCGGGCCGAGTTCCCCAAATGTGTTCCTGGAAGCCCTCGGCATGTTGGCATCGGAAGACTTCCCCGTTGATCTGAAAGATTCCATGAAATTCCGCCTCGGGCTGCGCGACGAGGCGTTTCGTGCGGGGCCACGGCCATCGGTACATCCAGTCATGAGGAAAATACTTGAAAGCGGGAGCGTCGCTGAAGTACCGGAGATCCCATTCCATCCGGCCCATCTCCGTCTCGATCTCGCCGCGGGATTCATGCGATCCGATCCAGCACGGACCCACGCGAAAATGAAACTGATCGCGCGCGATCTCAGCGTCCACCAGAGGAATGGCTCTCCGCAGAACCATGTGGCGCGTCTCATCCTGGGCGTGGAAAAACATCACCCAGGCTTCCGCCGTCGATTTCACCTCGGGTTCGTTCGACGCAAGAAGCATGAAGCGAATCCACAGCCCATGGCCGACCTCCGGATGTTTGAGAGCCAGACTGTAAACTTCGTACAAGCCTCGGCGGCGGCCATCCCATGCCGGGCGGTTGTCGTCATTAACAAGATCGTGGCTCATAAAAGTGGAGGGTTGTTCCGTGGTTGATGTGGTCGCTTCGGAATGAAAATGCCTCTCTCTCGTCGGTTTTCAGGGCGCGCAGCGGCATCGCTTCTGCATGGGTTGACCAGAATGATTCCAGCCGTCAAAGGTGATGATGACTCCATTGATAACTTCTCCCGGATTATTCGATGGAATGAAAGCGGCCACGCGTGCCAAGTGATGCGAACGGTCGCATTGTATCTGTTCGCCGGTGGATTATCAACTCAAGCGAGGTTTAAGCAAGCCGCCGTTTTCAGATTCCGCGATCCCCGAGTGAAGAACTCGTCGCCGATTTCCGCTCGCTTGATGGTTTCCTTTCTTCCGGGAGTGTGGTATTTTTCGGCATCCATTTTGTCCTCTGAAGTTCTGAAATCTTTGTCGTGGCAGTCGTTCCTCGAAAAGGAGCACGCATGGACGCAATGCAACTTTGGCAGCGCTACCAAGAATATCTCAATATCGACGGATCGCTCGGGGTCAGCGTAGACATCAGTCGCATGAAGTTTTCGGACTCCTTCTTTCAAGAGATGGCCGAGCCCATGGAGCGGGCCTTTGAGCAAATGTCGGCGCTCGAAGGCGGCGCCATTGCCAATCCCGATGAAAACCGCATGGTGGGTCATTACTGGCTTCGAAATTCTTCTTTGTCCCCCAACGCCGAGATTCGGCAGGCCATCGAAATCACGCAGGCGCGTATCAAGCAATTTGCCGTTGAAGTTCACAGCGGCGCGTTCAAGAACGATCAAGGCAATTTGTTTCGACATCTTCTGGTGATTGGCATTGGCGGATCCGCCTTGGGACCTCAATTCGTTGCGAAGGCGTTGTCGACCGCGAAGGACCCTTTGACGGTGGACTTTCTCGATAACACCGACCCGGATGGAATCGACCGGGTTCTTCTGCGACTTGGTCCCAAGTTGGCGGAAACGCTAACGGTGGTGATCTCAAAGTCCGGGGGAACCAAGGAAACCCGCAACGGGATGTTGGAGGCGAAAGCAGCGTACGAACGACACGGGCTGAAGTTTGAAACTCACGCCGTGGCCGTCACCGGGGAAGGCAGCGACCTCGATAAATATGCGGCGACCAACGGGTGGATCGCTCGATTCCCAATGTGGGATTGGGTCGGGGGCCGGACTTCCGAAATGTCGGCGGTGGGATTGTTGCCGGCGGCTCTCCAAGGATTCGACATTGATGCTCTCCTGGCGGGAGCGCGCGCCATGGACGAGGCGACGCGCCAGAAAGATCCCAAAAAGAATCCGGCCGCCTTGCTGGCGCTCATGTGGTTTCACGTGGGCCAAGGACGCGGCTTGAAGGATATGGTGGTGCTCCCATACAAGGATCGCATTGAATTGTTCAGCCGCTATCTACAGCAACTCGTCATGGAGTCGCTGGGAAAAGAGAAGGACTTGGACGGCAACGTGGTGCATCAAGGAATCGCGGTTTATGGCAACAAGGGCTCCACGGATCAGCACGCCTACGTTCAGCAATTGCGCGAAGGCGTAAACAACTTTTTTGTGACCTTCATCGAAGTGCTCAAGGATCGAGAAGCGGAATCGCTGGAGGTGGAACCGGGAGTCACGGCCGGGGATTATCTCAGTGGATTCCTTCAGGGGACAAGGCGAGCGCTATTTGAGAACGATCGTGAATCCATCACCATCACCGTGCGCGAGATTGACGCGGCGACCATCGGCGCGCTCATCGCTTTGTTCGAGCGCGCGGTGGGATTCTACGCTTCTCTCATCAACATCAACGCCTATCATCAACCGGGTGTTGAGGCGGGAAAGAGGGCCGCCGGCGCCGTCATCTCCATTCAAAACAAGATCCTGAACCATCTCCAACACAATCGCGGCAGCTTCTTCTCCCTGGAATCGATCGCGGCTTCTATCGGCGCCGACCAAGAAATCGAAACCGTGTTCAAGGTGCTCAATCATCTCGCCGCCAACGTGGACCACGGCGTGGCCGTGATTCCCGGAGAGACAATCTTCAAGAACACTTACGCCGTGCGGTGATCTGGAGTTTTGAGAAAAGCCCGGCGCCGCGGGCGGTCTTCGTCAACCCTTGAACATGTTGCTTACGACGAACCACACGTTCTCTTTGCGCTCCCGCAGACGCCGGTAGAAATACGGCGCCCAATGCGTGCCGAAGGGAACGTACACGCGCATCCGATAACCGTCTCGCACAATCGCTTCTTGGGTCGCCGGCCGGATTCCAAAGAGCATTTGGAATTCATACTTGTCGTTCGCGATTCCGCGCTCCTTCACAAATTGCTTGGTCCATGCGATCAACTTATCGTCGTGTGTCGCGATTGCCGGATACACGCCTTGCGTTAGAAGCTTCTCCGCCAGCTTCATGTAATTCTTCCGAATGTCGCTCATCTTTTGAATGGCGACGGCGGGCGGTTCTTTGTACGCGCCCTTGCAAAGACGCACGCGCGCCCCGACGGCATTCAACGCGTCGATGTCCTTCTCGCTGCGATGCAAGTAGGCCTGGATCACCGCGCCGACGTTGGCGTATTTCTTGTGCAGCCGCAGGAAGAGATTGATCGTGCGCTCGGTGTAATTCGATCCCTCCATATCGATTCGCACAAAATTGTTCGAGTTCTGAGCCTTCTCGCAAATGCGCGACACATGGTCGAAGCAGTAATCGTCTCCGATATCCAGCCCGGTCATGGTCAGCTTCACTGAGATGTTGGAATCGATCTGAGCCCGGTGGATTTCATCGAGAAGATCCAAATAGCCCTGGACGGCCCTTTCCGCGGTGGCGCGATCGTGCACATTCTCGCCCAAGATGTCGAGCGAGGCGGTCAGGCCCTTGGCGTTCAGTTTTTTCACCGCGATCATGGCCTGATCCCCTCTTTCTCCGGCCACAAATCGACTGGCGAAACGAAAAAGTAAGCTCATAAAATTCCTTTGGAAAACATAGATTGAGTAAGGCGCGGCATGCGATCTTTGAAAGGAAACAGTCGAAATCTATGAATGACTTTCAGGAGTGCGCGGAGCGTGAAACGCACAAATTCGACATCGCTCGTTCTGGCCCGCTCCATCGACCGAGGTGATTATATGCGTTCGTTGAGCAGCGCGCAACTTCTCGGCGCGGCGCGAAGAACACGCATTGGCTCAAACTCCATTTCCCGAACGCATCTCCCGAAATTGCGTTGACTTTTAAGTTCCCCCGCACCTAGAATCGAGCCGCTCAAACGCCGTTGGTTTTCGAGCGAGCCACTACACTTTTCATCCAGCAGTCGAGTTTACGAAAAGGTGAAGAGGCTTTTTTGTCCCTTGTGAGCGACGTGGGCCATCCAGAGAAAGATTAAATGATTGGGCGAGTGATTGAAGGTTTTGAGATCACCGAAAAGCTCGGCGAAGGTGGAATGGGTGAAGTCTATAAGGCCACGGACACCTCTTTGGGACGGGTGGTGGCGCTGAAAGCTCTTCACAGCGATCTGACGAAAGATCCGCATTTGACCGAACGGTTCCTTGCTGAAGCCCGGACGCAGGCGCAACTGAACCATCCCAATCTCGCGACGCTTTACCGACTCTTTCAGCACGGCGGCGCCTACTTCATGGTGATGGAATACGTCGACGGCGAGACCATCGCCCAAATGGTTCATCGCGAAGGCGCCATTCACCAAGATCGCGCCATCCCTTTATTCAAACAAGCCTTGGCGGGACTGGCGCACGCGCATCATGCCGGGGTCGTTCATCGCGACATCAAACCTTCCAACTTGATGCTCAACAAAGAAGGAATCCTGAAGGTCATGGATTTCGGTATCGCCAAGATTCTCGGAGAGCGCGGTTTGACGGCGACGGGCGTGCGATTGGGAACACTCTATTACATGTCTCCGGAGCAGATTCGGAATCAAGCGCTCGATGCTCGAACCGATATTTACGCGTTGGGAATCACGCTGTATGAGATGTTGACGGGGCACGTGCCCTTCGAAAGCAATAGCGACTACGACTTGATGCAGCAACACATTCAGCAACCGCCTCCCCTTCCTCGGCAGTTCTTTCCGTATCTTTCACCGGGGATTGAAGCGGCATTGCTGCAATCGCTGGAAAAGGATCCGGTCAGACGCTTTCAAACGGTGGAGGCCTTTTCGCGTGCCCTGGATGAAGGAGCCAAATTGCAGGCAAGGCCACCGGTTGCAACCGTCGCCATCCCCGCGACGGATGCGCGCGCGGCTCAAACATTCCAATCCACCCCTCTTCCTTCGGCTGCCCCGTCACCCACGGTCAGCGCCGATTTGCAGAGTCTGCCGACTCAGGTCGTCACTCCGCCGCCTCGCTCCGTTGCGTCTCAACCAAGAACGTCGACACCTTCGGCTGCTCCGCCGGCGCCTCCGCCCACGCGACTGGCAACTCCCCCGGCCGAAACGCCGGCCTATCCGCCTGCCACTCGCTTAGCCACACCACGTGAAGATTTTGCGCCGCGGACGCCGGCCAGTTGGACTCCGGCAACTCCATCGCCTGGAGGATCTGTTTCAACGCCCCCTGGTCAAGCCGCGGGCCCGGGAGTCCAAAGCCGCAAATGGGGATTCCTGATCGCGATTCTTGCTCTCACGTCGGTGATTACTATTACCGGAATCTTTCTGGTGGTGCGCTCCATCATGCGTGCTCGGAGCGCGATTTCATCGACCGCCGACACAGCGCTTCAGCAGCAAGCTTCTCAGAATCCGCAGACTCAGCCGACCACGCCGCCTTCTTCGAGTTCCGTGCCGCCGCCTCAGTTCTCTCAGGCTTCTGACGCCGACACCATGAGAA
>CAZIDA010000011.1:0-18563 GCA_964537865.1 uncultured Acidobacteriota bacterium | reverse complement strand
GCAGTTGGACAAGCTGGCCGAGAAGTTGGAACAGGAACAGGCCGAGAAGAAATAAGGCGCGGAAGTTTTTCGCGTCGTCCTGAGTTCCCGGTGAACACTTCTCCTGTCAGTAAACGGAATTTCACAGGGCGGCCTGGGGCCGCCGCCAGGCGGTGTTGGTGGTTGCATCAATGCGACCTGATAATTTTGTCAGAAAAGAAAGATTTTCGAAACTTGCCAAATGGGTATTTCGATGAGCCGGAATCACGGGTCGCTTGGTAGGACGGCAGGAACTCGAATTCTTCTCAGCGTGTGGGTGCTGAGCGCGGTCTTCTTGTCGGCTTGCGGCGGTAGGAAGAAGCCGGTTCAACCTCCCGTGCAATCGACTTTGGGACCGGGAGAAGAGAATTATTCCAGCGAGTTGGCGGGCACGGCCTCCTTTTATGGAGAGCAGCACAATGGAAGGCCCACCGCCGACGGAGAGATTTTCGACAAGCACGCCCTCACTGCCGCCCACCGCACGTTGCCCTTCAACACGCGGGTCCGCGTCATCAATCTGCAGAATCACAAAAGCGTCGTCGTTCGGATCAACGATCGCGGTCCGTACGTGGCCGGCCGCATCATCGATCTTTCGGAAGAAGCCGCGCGGCGGATTGGAATGATCGGTCCGGGCACGGCGCGCGTGAGGCTTGAAATTCTGTCGGCGCCGTTTGAAACTGGGGTCATTTACGCCGTTCAGGTGGGGGCCTTCGCCAACAAGAAAAATGCGGACCGGTTGCTTCATCAACTGGCGGATCGCTACGTTCAGGTTACCGTGACGCCTTATCGTTCTTCCGAGGGCGTGGTGTACCGAGTGCGCGTGGGTTCGGAAAACTCTCTGTCCAAAGCCAATGAGCTGGCGCATAGACTTCAGAAGGAGAGACTCTCCGGGATGGTGGTGCGACGCGATGCGCCTTAGATCCGGAAGGAGTGACTGAATTCACCGGAGTGAATTCTTCTTCTGATTCCTTCACCGAAAATAGGCGCCGATGCTCTGGTAGCTCTGGTAGCCGCGGTGCGTTCTTGCACCGCGGGCTCTTGTCGGGCGTGATGAAGGATGCATCGGGGAGGTCGTTTTTGTCCTCTTGAGTGGTCGCCGCGGCGACCATGAGCGGCTGCTCCAAAACAGCCGATGGATTTTCTCGACCGGACGGAAAAGCCGCAGTCTTCGTCTCGCAATACGGACTCGGCTGCGCTACGAAATCTCAAGATTCTCTGCGCCATCTCCGCGCCCTTGGCGCCTCGGCGGTGAATGGCATTTCCAACATGTGAAGAATCATCATGTCGCGACGAAGGAATCCTTCGGATGTAACGCGAGCTTTGTTTGAGCCGTCTTGAAATTTGAAAACTTGCTCTGGGGTCCGGATGCGCGTGTCGGGCGAGTGATTCCGAAAAAGACTTCCTTCCTGAGCGAGCTTCATCATAGGCGCACATCATGAATCTCGTTTCGATTCTCAAAGTGGCTGTCAAAGCGCTGCAGCGCAACAAGCTGCGATCCGTCTTGACGATGTTGGGCATCATCATCGGCGTGGGAGCGGTCATCGCGGTTTTCTCCATCGGCTCGGGCGCGCAGAAGATGATCGACGAGCAAATTTCCCAGGTCGGCACGAATCTGATTTTTGTTTATCCGGGAACCCAGACTGCCGGAGGCATTCACTGGGGAATGGGTTCCATGACGACGCTCTTGGAAGAAGATGCCAAAGCCATCGAGCGTGAGTGCAGCGCCATCTCGCAGGTCACTCCGGGAATGCGCACCGGCGCCCAAGTGGTGGCCGGAGATCAAAATTGGTCCACGTCGATCATGGGCCACAATCAGTATTTCCCCACCATCCGCAATTGGCCGGTGCAGACGGGATCGTTCTTCACGGAGCAAGATGTGTCTTCATCGGCGCGCGTGGCGGTTCTGGGAAAGACGGTGGCCGACAATCTTTTTGGAGCGGTGGATCCGATCGGGCAAATGATCCGCATCAAAGGGCAGCCCTTCAAAGTGGTGGGCGTGCTTCTGGCAAAGGGCCAGAACGCCATGGGGTTCGATCAGGACGACACGGTGGTGGCGCCGTATACGACCGTCATGAAGAAACTGATGGGTGTCACCTACATCAACTTCATTATTGCCTCCGCCGTGAATCAAGAAGCCATCGCTCAGGCCAAATCGGAAATTGAATCGCTCTTGCGGCAACGCCACTTGCTCCAAGCGGGACAGGAGTCCGACTTCTTCATTCGCACGCTGGAAGACATGGCGCGCATGCGCTCCGAGTCGAATCAGATCATGACCTATTTGCTGCTGGTGATTGCTTCAGTATCGTTGATTGTGGGCGGCATCGGCGTGATGAACATCATGCTGGTGTCGGTGACCGAGCGGACGCGGGAGATCGGCATTCGCATGGCGGTGGGCGCCAAGTCCCGCGACCTGTTGCGGCAGTTCTTGATGGAAGCGAGCACGCTCTCCTTGGCCGGGGGATTGGCGGGAATTTTTTTGGGGGCCATCTCCTCGCGCTTGATCACCAGCTTTCTGGAATGGCCCACCGCCATCTCCATCCTTTCCATCTTCATCGCGTTCACCGTGTCGGCAAGCGTGGGAATTATTTTTGGATTCTATCCTGCCTGGAAGGCGTCGCAGTTGGACCCGATCGAGGCCTTGCGTTACGAATAGGCGCGGCCTCCGCGAGCGCGGAGGGAATCATCGGGCGAAACGGAAATTGTGGCGCCGCAACGGACTCAACTTATGAACAATCCATCCATGAATTGTCTTTTCTGCAAGATTCTCCGCCGTGAAGCGCCGGCCACCATTGTCTTCGAGGATTCGGTGGTCGTAGCCTTTGAGGACATTCATCCGAAGGCACCGACGCATCTTCTCATTGTTCCGCGCCGGCACATTGAATCGATGAATTCTTTGACCCCGGAAGATGAGGCGATGTTGGGCCGAATGCAGCGCGTGGCGGCCGATCTGGCGCGCGAGCGCGGATTGCAGCGCTTCGGGTATCGCACGGTCATGAACACGGGCCTGCAGGCCGGGCAATCCGTTTTTCATGTGCACCTGCATTTGCTCGGAGGGCGATACTTTTCCTGGCCTCCCGGATAGGAGCAAAGACTTTCAGCCGCTCCTCGAAAAGTGTTGTCGAAGGGAGTCGGCGCCGCGGTCTTGGGATTCCTCCGGGGAAAAAGATTCAAGTTGAGAGGAGGCGCATGGTGACTCCGACAACTTGACCCACCACATCGACCTCGTCGGGATAAAGCACCGTGTCCGGCTTGCAGGGCGACAGGGGATGAGGGAGCACGTGGAGCCGGTCCTTCACGACGCTGGCCCAGCACACCACACAGCGATTGCGAAGATCCAGAAAATAAATCGGCCGATCAAATTCGTTTTTCCATCCTTCTGAAATGATCGTATTGCGATTCACATCGAGTTCCACGAAGCTGCCGGGTCTAAGCAACGGAAACATCGTGTAATCGTTCATTCCCACGAAGCCGTAAGCGCGGTTTCGCAAATCCATGCGGGCGAGAAGCCCCACCGGAATCTCTTTCCAAGCCTGCGCCAAACGCGTCAGAAAGCTGGTCCGTTGAAGGTCAAAAGAGGGATCGAGCCGCGCCGGGACCACGACATTCTTCCCGGGCTTCAGCAGTTCCAAGCTCGCGTTCATCAGGTGCGTGCGTTCTATTTTGGCGAGGCTGTGATACTTCGCGAGCCGTTCCTTGGAGAGACCGTACCAGCTCAGCACTTCGGTCAAATCGAGCTTGTAAATAGCGCACATCGAAAACAGCTTGAAGATGTTCGGAACGGAGTTGGAGTTTTCAATCACCGAAAGATGGCTGTGGCGGATGGCGAAGTCGGGGTTGTTTTCGGATTGCGCAATCTCCTGGCTGGCGTCTTGAATGGCTTCTTGGGTCAAGCCGAGTTTCTCTCGAATGCGTTTGAGACGAAAGCCCACGTCCTTGGATGTCATCTTTTTGCGTCCTCGGAATTAGGATCAATGCTGTCGAAATCTTGACAAAACCACTTTCGCACCCCCGTGCCCTCCTCGGGGTGTTGATAATGTCGTCACGGTTGGATCGCTGGCGCGAGCAGAAGAAGGGTTGTCGCCTGTGATCGCGCTCCAACCGAGAGTCAGCGTACCTTGAGTCGAAAAGAGTTTTTCTCCAGAAAGACCTGGCCGAACTTCAGTGTTGTCGTCGTCGTGATCGGGATCAGCGCTTAGCACGTTCGAAGGCGCCTTCCCTTCGTCCTTCCTGGATGGGGGGAATCAGCGATTCTTCTTTGGGGTTGATGTTGGCGGAAAGCGGGCTTCCACAATGCTGCGCATACCGCCGCGATGAGTGAATTCTCCTTTCACGCTGGCCCAACGGGGTTTGCAGGCGGCAACGAAGTCACGCAAGATTCGGTTCACCGCGTTTTCGTAGAAGATGCCCAGGTTCCGATAGGCCAGGAAGTACTCGCGAAGTGATTTGAGTTCAACGCAAGATCGGTTCGGCAGATATTGAATCGTGATTCTGCCGAAATCAGGCAGTCCCGTCTTTGGACACACGGAAGTATATTCGTCGTTGATGATGGTGATTTCGTATTGCGGAAACTGGTTCGGCCAAACCTCAATCTTCGGAAGGTTGGCGCTAATCCCAGACTTGGCGTGCGCGACCGTGTAATCCATCTTTGGGGCCTGAAGCCTTCCAGGAGTGAAAAGGCTGGAACAATTTTAGTCACACGAGAATCATTTGTCTATTGCTTTTAGGGCGGGGCAGAGCGGCCTGCGGCCGCGGCCAAAGGAAGCTCATGCACGAGTGACGCGACAGCAAGAATCTTGCTAAGAAAGCAAGATTCTGTGGTCTTGGCGTGCATAAGGCACCCCAAAGGAGAGGGCAAAACGCGCGTGCCAACGCGCAAAACTTGGGTTGGTGACTAGTGGAACTTATGGGGGGGTCTGCCGGTCAAGTCAACCCAAGGGGGAGAGGGGATCCATCCACACCCTGGGGATCCCCTTGAACCACCGCCGGTCCGTCGATTTCTCATCTCTGCAAGAGAGCCACCACACCAGCCAATGTTTGTTTGACTTCAATCCAGTGAAAACCTAAAATCGCTTCGTCATTGGCATCCGCGCGTAGACAACGTTGAATCTGCAGTTGCGATCCAATTGCCAAGGCATTGACATCAAGGAAAGAGACTCCCCATGAAATTAAGGGTAACCCAACAGATCGTTGCGTCCATAGCCGGGCTGGTCATTTGTCTGGTCGTCGGCTGGACGTTGCTACATTGGAGTTCCTTCGCTATGGCGGCTTTGCCCGCGGCACAGAGTTCGTCGTCCAGTTCACCGCAAGCCAAGCCGACGCCACCTCCCGATCAAGAAGGTCCGTCGCAGGCGCCCGGAGAAGCTCCCATCAAAGGACCCAAGAAGAAGAAACCGGTGGCGCCGCCGAAAGAGAAGATCAGCGAGAATCCCAACGACGTCGCCCGCATCACGGTGAACGTAAATTTGGTCCGGCTGGATGTGGTGGTCAGCGACGGGCACGGCACCCCGATCCCGGGTTTGACTGCAAAGAATTTCCGAGTTTACGAGGACAAGGTGGAGCAGAAGATTGAGAATTTTCAACCCACCGAAGCGCCGCTCACGGCCGTGCTGCTGATGGAATTCAGCCGCCACACGTGTTCCTTGATGTACAACATGTGTGACTATGGTTATTACACGATGACATCGGACGCGCGCTCCTTGGCGAACATGCTTTTCCAAGGGCTTCGTCCGGATGATTGGGTGGCCGTGGTCGCGTACGACATCAAGCCGAACATTCTGGCAGATTTTACTCAAGACAAGCGGAATCTGTACAACGCGTTACGCGAGATGCAAATTCCCGCCTGGAATGAAGCAAACCTGTACGACGCGGTGGGGGATACCATTGATCGCCTTCAAGAAGTGGATGGAAAGAAATCCATCATTCTCTTCACAACAGGATTAGACACGTTCAGCAAGCTGACTTACGACAAGGTCCTGAAGAAAATACAAAACAACGACATAAGTATTTACGCAGTCAGTTTCGGCGCCGCTCAGCGGATCATGGCGGATCCTTACATGAGATCCGAGCAGCGAATGGATTATCTTCAGGCGGACAATGTGTTGAACACGTTTGCCCGGTACAGCGGGGGCAAAGCGTATTTTCCGCGGTTTGAAGGGGAATGGCCGGGGATTGTTCAGGACATCATGGCGAATCTGCGGAGCCAATATTCCATCGGCTACACGCCGTCGAATCCTCCCCACGATGGAAAGTATCACAAGGTGAAAATTACTTTGTGTGCGCCCAATGGCGGTCCGCTGACCGTGAAGGATCAGCACGGGAAAACCTTGAAGGTGGATTTGCGATATCGTCCCGGATATTACGCCCCGAAGGCGTGAGCGCATTTTTCCATTTCAGATTGGGAAGGTCGGGTCTACGGCCTGCAATCCTCTTCCGACTCTGATGGGCTTTTGACATTTCATGGAACTCGGCGCTGTCGTCCGGCTCTCATGGAATTGGCCGGCAGCGCCGAAGGCCGTTTCTCCGCACACACAACCCTCAAAGTTTATTCTCATGCCGATTGACACCGCTCTTGCGAAGATCATCGCCGACCAGATTCTTGAAGGCGGCCCCGTCTCCTTTCGCGATTTCATGGATTTTGCGCTCTACCATCCCGAGCACGGCTACTACTGCCGGCCCGATGTCGAGATTGGGAAAGCCGGAGACTTCTACACCAGCCCGCATGTCAGTCCGATCTTTGGATGGACGATCGCTCGTGCCTTCGAAAAATTGTGGGAAGCCGACGATCTTCTTTCGGCGGCGCCGCGTTCTCGGGCGAAACGAGAGCCGCTCGTGGTGGTGGAGTTTGGCGCCGGGCGGGGTTTTCTGGCTCGCGATGCGCTGGAGTATTTTCAGCTTCAGAATCCGGCCGCGGCGGATCGTCTTCAATACGTGGTGGTGGACTCAAGCCCCGCCATGCGACAGGCGCAAGCGAATCTTTTCTCGGAAGCGTCGGAATTGCGGAAGAGGATTCGCTGGGCGTCATCCGAAGATCTCGACGGTTTTTCGGGAATTGTCGTGGCCCACGAGTTTGTCGACGCCTTGCCGTTCCACCGGGTCGTCCGAAAAGAAGATCGGTTCGAGGAAATCTTCGTCGATGTCCGGGACGGAGAGTTTGTGGAAGCGTTGGCCCCGCTGTCGTCCGAACGGCTCGGAGAAACAGCACAACGCTTGGCCGCGGCTTTCACGGCGAAAACCTCCACGCCTTGGCCGCAAGGACAAGAGTTGGAAGTTTCGTTGGAGACGGCGGATTGGCTTTCGAACCTGGCGCAGACGATGAGCCGGGGCTGGATCATCATCATCGACTATGGAGATCCGGTGGAGAAGTTGTTTGCGTCGCCGCGCCCTCAGGGAACCGTCAAAGCTTTTTTCCATCATCAGATCAGCGACCGGCTCTATGAACACGTGGGCCGGCAGGACATCACCGCCGATGTCAACTTCACGCTGTTGAATGACGTGGCGCGAGATTTGAATTTCTCAAACGTCCAACTGCTCACTCAAGCCGATTTCCTCCAACGGAACGAACTCCTCGAGATCGTCGAAGCGCGAAGCCGTGCGCTACACCTCAGCGAAGAGGCCGCGCGAAACGCCCGCCGCCAAATTCTTAATCTGATCCTCCCGGAGATGATGGGCGCGCGGTTCAAAATTTTTATCGCAAAGAAATAAGTGACCGCGCCGGAGGCATCCGGCATAATAGCGAGCCGCGATTCTCTCGCGGTGAAGAGAATCGGCGGAAGAGGAGGCTTGCGGCGACGGGATGCTGAGCGCACTTGATTTGGCGCTGGTCGGGGTTGCGGCCCTGGGCGCGGGATTGGTGAACGCGTTTGCGGGTGGAGGAACGCTGCTTTCTTTTCCCATGCTGCTCGCCGTGGGTGTTCCGGCTGTTTCCGCGAACATGACCAACACCGTGGCGCTGTGTCCCGGTTATCTGGGCGCGACGCTGGCGCAGGCCAACGATCTGCGCAAACAGAAGGCGCGGCTGCGTTGGGCGCCCGTCGCCGGGGTCGTGGGCGGCTTGGTTGGCGGATGGCTTTTGCTGAACACGGCTGAACATCTCTTCCGTGCCTTGGTTCCCTTTTTTATTTTGCTGGCGTCGGCGCTGTTAGCCTTGCAGGAGCCGGTGCGACGTTGGATTCTGCGTCGAGTCGAGGGCCGTGGGTCCGAACGAGCTGTCGAGATGTGGGCCATCCTTCCGGTCGCCATGGCCGGCATCTACGGCGGATACTTCGGCGCCGGATTGAGCGTGATTCTGCTGGCCGTGCTGGGCCTGCTTCTGGAAGATACGCTGACTCGATTGAACGCGCTCAAACAAGCGATCGCGCTCAGCACGAACGTCGCCGCGGCGCTCTTCTTCGTGTTCTCCGGCAAAGTGGTCTGGTCGGCGGCGCTCATCATGGCCGTGGGCGCTCTCATCGGCGGCTCATTGGGTGGAAGACTGGCCGGCCGCATCAAACCGGCCACGCTGCGCGGCATCGTCGTCGCCATTGGCGTCGTCGTTTCAGTCATCTATTTTGTGAAATGAAGGCCGGGGTATTTTCATCGCAGAGAGCTTGCGAGCGAGCATTTTGAGCGCGGTCGAAGAATTGACTTTTGCCGGTGGCTATATTATCATCCGCAACCTTGTGTGGAAGGACGCCATCCTGCTCGACTGTGGTACCCCGTGAAGCTGCTCTCAGTGAGAAATCATGCCTGACGAGATAAAGAAAGATCAACCTCAACCGCCCTCCGCTCCCAATCAGCCAGGTTCACCATCGACGCCGACATCGGCTGGGCACGCGCCCGGGCATCCGTCGGTGAGCGAGAAGAAGCTGGCGACCAAAGCGGCGGCCGCGGCGTCGACGCCTTGGACGTCGCCGCTGGTGGAGGAGATTCAAAAGCGGTTTCCCGGCGCGGTTCTCGAAGCGCACACGATGGTGGGGCAAAACGTCATCATCCTGCAGACCGGCGCGCTGCTCGAGGTCTGTCGCTTCATGCGCGATAATCCGCTCATGACATGCGAATATCTGGTCGACGTGACGGCGGTGGATTATCCCTCTCGCGAAAAGCGATTCGATGTGGTCTACGTGCTGCATTCCTTCGAGAAGAACGAGCGTGTCCGGCTGAAGATTTACGTGGCCGAGAACGAAGAGATTCCATCCGTCACTTCCGTTTGGCCGACGGCCGATTGGCTGGAGCGGGAAGTCTTCGACATGTTCGGCATCCGTTTCACCGGACATCCCAACATGACCCGCATTCTGTTGCCGGAAGGATGGAAGGGACATCCGCTGCGCAAGGACTATCACATCCAACAGATGGATAATGATTGGGTGCGAGAGAATTTGAACATTGAGAGCGGCCAGTAGAGCAAGACGCCGGCGAGCGCCGCGAAAGAAAGACGGCGAGCCGCACCGAGACCTCCGAGGAGGCTGCCCCAATCTTGATTTTTGAGACAAACCATGCCCGACGTTGAAGAGAAGATGGTTCTATCGCCCCGCGATCACGGGACTTTTTTAGACTCCAGCGAGTTGATCATCAATATGGGGCCACAACATCCGGCCACGCATGGCGTGTATCGGGTGAAGCTGCACCTGGACGGCGAAAAGGTGCTGGCGGCCGAATCGTATATCGGTTACCTGCACCGGGGCGTGGAGAAGCTGGGCGAACACGGAGATTATCGGCATTACGGCCCGATCCTCGATCGCATGGATTACGTGGCGTCGGTTTCCAACAACCTGGCGTACGTGGAAGCGGTCGAGAAGTTGATGTCGATTCAGGTTCCCCAGCGGGCGCAATATCTGCGAGTGATCTTGACGGAGTTGCAGCGCATTGCGAGTCACTTGCTGTGGCTGGGGACGCACGCGCTCGACATCGGCGCCATGACCATCTTCATGTACTGCTTCCGCGAACGCGAAAAGATCCTCCTCATCTTCGAAAAGTTCTTCGGCGCGCGTCTCACCACCAATTCCTTCCGCATCGGCGGATTGCAGTTTGACGCCTACGAAGGATTCGAAGCGGAGTGCCTGGATTTCTGCAACGACTTTCCGCGACGGCTGGCGGAGTATGAACAGATTCTCAGCGAGAATCGCATCTGGATCGGACGCACCCGCGGCGTCGGCCTGTTGAAACCGGAAGACGCCATCGCCTTCGGCGTCACCGGCCCGGTGTTGCGCGGCTCGGGCGTGAAATTTGATATTCGTAAAGCGTTCCCTTACGAGTGTTACGCGGATCTTGATTTTGACATCCCCATCGGCGAGCAAGGCGACACCTACGATCGATACCTCGTGCGCTTGGAAGAGATGCGCCAATCGCGCCGCCTGGTGATGCAAGCGGTTGAGAAATTACCCGACGGTCCCATCATGGGCAAAGTGACAAGAGTGATTCGTCCGCCCGCCGGGGAGGTTTATCACGCCATCGAAGCGCCCAAGGGAGAACTGGGATTCTTTATCGTCAGCGACGGAACGACGACGCCGTATCGCACGCGCATTCGTCCGCCGTCGTTCGTGAACCTGCAGGCGCTACCGAAGATGGTGATGGGACAATTGGTGGCGGATGTCATCGCCATCATCGGAACGCTTGATATTGTGTTGGGAGAAATCGATCGCTGAACGAGTCCGAGGCGGCATCTCTTCCGACCACCGGCGAGGCCACGTGTTCATGGAATGTCCGAGTTGATCGAATAATTTCATGATCGAATATTTCATTATTCCGGCTGTACAAATCATCGTCGTGTTTCTGGCCTTGTCGCTCATGGTGGCCTACATGACCTACCTGGAGCGCAAGGTGGTGGCGTTCATGCAGGCGCGCCTGGGACCGATGCGCGTCGGGCCGTGGGGATTGCTTCAACCCATCGCGGACGCGGTGAAGCTGATGCTCAAGGAAGACATCATCCCGGCGGGCGCCGACAAGTGGATCTTCACGCTGGCGCCGGTCATCACGTTGATTCCGGCGTTCGCGGTCTTTTCGGTGATTCCGTTCGGCAACGCCGATCGGGATTTCAAGGTGTTCGGCTATCCGGTTCACTTCTACATCACCGATGTGAACGTGGGAATCCTGTTCGTGCTGGCGCTTTCTTCGATCGGCGTGCTGGGAATCATTCTCGGCGGCTGGTCGTCGAATTCGAAGTATCCTCTGCTCGGCTCGCTGCGCTCGGCGGCGCAGATGGTCAGCTACGAAGTGGCCATGGGATTTGCCGTCATCAGCGTTCTCATCTATTCGCACTCCCTCTCCATGGTCAGCATCGTCAACGCGCAGAAAAGCATGGGCTGGTGGTTCGCCATCATTCAGCCCATCGGCTTCGTCATCTACTTCATGTGCGGCGTGGCGGAAACCAACCGCGCGCCCTTCGATTTGCCGGAAGCGGAGTCGGAATTGGTGGCCGGATTTCACACCGAGTACAGCGGTTTCCGGTTCGCGATTTATTTCTTGGCGGAATACGCCAACATGATTTTGATCTCTTCGATTGCGGTGACGCTGTTTTGGGGCGGTTGGCTGCCGCCGTTTCCCAACGTCAAAGCGTTGGCGTTTTTGAACGCGGTTCCGGGGATCATTTGGTTTCTTCTCAAGGTCTACTTCTTCCTGTATCTTTATATCTGGCTTCGCGCCACGCTGCCCCGGTTCCGATATGATCAGTTGATGCGCGTCGGATGGAAGTTTCTCATCCCCATCGCGCTGGCGAACGTGATTGTGACGGCCATCTTGAGGCTGTATTTGAAAGCGTAAGCGCCGGGCACGATTTTCACCGGCGGCCTCGGAATTTTCCGGGGATGGAAAGAGAAATTTATGTATCGATTGACGACGTTTCGGCCTAAAAGTTTTTTTGCGGAGTTCTTCAAGTCGATCTTCCTGATCGATCTGATCAAGGGACTCCTCGTGACCTTTTACTACCAAAAGCCAGGCGAGAACTTCACCGAGCAATATCCTAAAGAGCGTCCCCAGGTGGCGGAGCGATTCCGCGGCGCCCCGCGGCTGAACAGAGATCCGGAGACCGGGGAAACGTTGTGCATCGCCTGCAAGCTTTGCCAACTGGCGTGCCCCATCGACTGCATCGAAGTGAGTTTGGAGAAAGTGGACAAGAAGAACGTGCTGACGACGTTTACTTACGACATCGGCCATTGCATGTACTGCGGGCTGTGCGAAGACGCTTGTCCCACGCCGGCGCTGGAGTTGACGCAGGATTTCGAGCTGGCCATGTACACGCGGGATTTTGTTTGGGACCGCAAGCGGCTGGAGGACGGCCCCACCATCGTGAAGTACAAGCGATAACGATCGGTTCGGCGACGGTTCGGGTGATAAATGACCTTTGATCAAATTTTGTTTTACGCCATGGCGATCATCGCGGTGCTCTCGGCGCTGATGGTGATCACGCGCCGCAATCCGGTGCACAGCGCGTTGTTCCTGATCACGACGCTCTTCTGCGTGGCCGGCATTTACCTGCAACTGCACGCCGAATTTCTGGCGGCCGTGCAGGTGATTGTCTACGTCGGCGGCATCATGGTGCTGTTCCTGTTCGTCATTATGTTGGTGAACTTGGAGACGACGCAAACGGAGCGGCGCTACCAAAAGCAGTGGATCGTGGCTTTGGTGGCAAGCGTGGCGCTGCTCGCGGAGTTCGCTTACGTGCTGCTGCGCGGAAGAAGCTCGTTGCTGTTGCCGAACACAACGACCGCCGGCGTGTTGACGAACCACAACTCCGAGCAAGTGGGCGTCATTCTGTACCAGAATTACATGTTGCCGTTTGAGATCGCGTCGTTCCTGTTGTTGGTGGCCATCATCGGCGCCGTCATCTTGGCGAAGCGACGCGTGGCTTCCGACAAGTAAGGCGAGCGCATCGGCTCGCGAGAACAAGAGGCTTGGCGAGTTCGGCGTTTCTGAGAGAGAAGAAATTTCATGGTGCCTACAGTCGATTATTTGATTTTGGCCGCGGCGCTGTTCACCATTGGCGTGGTGGGCGTGCTGACGCGGCGCAACATCATCATCATTTTCATGTCCATTGAGTTGATCCTCAACGCGGTCAACATCAATCTGGTGGCGTTTGCCAAATACTGGCAGCAATTCACCGGACAAATTTACGCCATCTTCGTCATCACCGTGGCGGCGGCGGAGGCAGCCGTCGGGCTGGGCATCATCATCGCCTTGTTCCGAAACAAGGAGACGGTGAACGCCGACGAGATCGATTTGTTGAAGTGGTGAACGGCTCCGATTTCCGGCCTGCTCCGGCGCCGGCAATCTCTTTTGATCCCTTATGAACTTTCTAAAATACGTTTGGCTGATTCCTCTGCTGCCGCTGATCGGATCGTTCGTCAACGGCGTGTTGGGCCGTCGATTCTCCAAGGCGATGGTCAACGTGTTTGCCTTGGGAACGACGCTGCTCTCGTTTCTTTGGTCCGTCGGCGCGGTGTGGCAGCTTTCGCGCTTGCCCGCGGAGGAACGCATCTTCAATTTGAATTTGTTTGAGTGGATTCCCGGCGGGCTGGCGTTGACCTCGAGCGGCCTCGCCAACTTCTCCGTCAACTGGGGCTATCGACTGGATCCGCTTTCCGCGGTGATGATCCTGGTGGTGACGCTCGTGGGCTTCTTGATTCACGTTTATTCCACCGGATACATGGCGCCCGAGAAGGGACCGAACCACGGCGGGTATTACCGCTTCTTCTCCTACCTCAACCTCTTCATGTTTGCGATGTTGACGCTGGTCCTGGCCAACAATTTCGCGCTGATGTTCGTGGGTTGGGAAGGCGTCGGGTTGTGCTCTTACCTGCTCATCGGATTTTATTTTTACAAGAAGAGCGCCGCGGACGCCGGCAAGAAGGCGTTCATCGTCAACCGCATTGGCGACGCCGGATTTATTTTGGGAATGTTTTTGATCTTCCAAACTTTCGGTTCGCTCGATTTCGGCGCGGTGATTTCAAAAGCGGCCAGTGCCCCGGTGGAAGCGTTCGGACACGTGGGCGTGCTGACGGCCATCGGCATTCTGCTGTTTATCGGCGCCACCGGAAAATCCGCGCAACTTCCTCTGTACACCTGGCTGCCGGACGCCATGGAAGGTCCCACCCCGGTGAGCGCGTTGATTCACGCCGCCACCATGGTCACCGCGGGCGTTTACATGGTGGCGCGCAGCAACGCCATCTATTCGCACGCGCCCACCGCGATGATGGTGGTGGCGGTAGTGGGCGCGTTGACCGCCATCTTTGCCGCGTCCATCGGCCTGGCGCAAAACGATATCAAACGCGTCCTTGCCTATTCCACCGTCAGCCAGTTGGGTTACATGTTTCTTGCCTGCGGCGTGGGCGCTTACTTCGCCGGCATTTTTCATTTGATAACGCATGCGTTTTTCAAGGCCCTTCTCTTCCTCGGATCCGGTTCGGTGATTCACGCGCTCAGCGGCGAACAGGACATGCGCAAGATGGGCGGGTTGAAGAACAAAATTCCGAAAACGTTTTGGACCATGTTTGTGGCCACGTTAGCCATCTCCGGCATTCCGCCGTTTGCCGGATTCTTCAGCAAGGATGAAATCTTGTGGCAATCGTTTTCGAGCGCGTACGGGCGCTGGTGGCTGTGGGCCATCGGCGTGATCGCGGCGTTGATGACGGCGTTCTATATGTTTCGGCTGATCTATCTGACGTTCTTCAATGAATCGCACGTCGATCCCGAGGTGGAACATCACATCCACGAGTCCCCGTCGAACATGACGATCCCGCTGCAGATTTTGGCGGTGCTTTCGGTGATCGGCGGCTTCGTGCAGATTCCGAAATTTCTGGGCGGCTACAACGGCTTTGAGCGCTGGCTGGAACCGGTGTTCCAAGGCGCCGGCGCCGAGGCTTCAGCGGCAGCCGTGCAGCATGCGGCTATTTATTCAGTGGGAACCGAAGCGCTATTCGCGTTCTTCTCGGTGGTGGTGGCGTTGCTTGGAATTTACGTCGCTTATCGATTCTACTTCAAGCCGTCCACCGCGTCGGATCGCGTGGTGGCCAGCGTGGGCCCGGTTTACCGGACCGTGGCGAACAAGTATTACGTCGATCAGATCTACGACGCCTTGTTTGTGAATCGCACCAAAGATTTGGGCAACGGCCTGTGGGCGTTCGATCGCGGCGTCATCGACGGCGGCGTCAACGGCAGCGGCTGGTTCACTCGTTTCACCGCCGACGTCTCGTGTTGGTGGGATAAGTGGGTCGTCGACGGCTTGGTGAACGCCATTGGGTTCACCGTGAAAATCTTCAGCTATCCGCTCCGCATCATTCAATCGGGATTCGTGCAATCGTATGCCTTCCTGATGGTGCTGGGGCTGATCGTGTTTATTTGGATGTACGTGTTGAGGTAGTGGAATCCCGTCGGCGGCTGGTGGCGCGATTGTTCCACCGAGGTGTCCGCCGCGGCGGACACCTCGGCTACCAAAACACAGCACGACACCGTTTGCTCTAATGTGATTTTTCGAGGAGTCATCCGAACATGGAATTCTTTCGCCAGCATATTCTCTCCATCACCGCGTATACGCCGCTGGTGGGGGCGTTCCTCCTGATGTTTTTCAACAAGGAGAGCAAGAACGCCATCCGCTGGGTTGCCAACATCTTTGGATTTCTGGGACTGATTGTTTCGCTGCCGCTGTGGTTTTGGTACGACCGCGCCGACGGCGGCTTTCAGTTCATCGAGCGGCACGAGTGGATTCGCGCCATCGGCGCCAGCTACATCTTCGGCGCGGACGGCATTTCGGTGTTGTTGATTCTGCTGACCACGGTGCTGGGCGCCATCGCCATTCTCTCGTCCTGGACCGCCATTCAGAATCGCGTGAAGGAATATTACATCTTCCTGCTGCTGCTCCAGGTGGGGATGCTCGGCGTCTTCTGTTCCCTCGACTTCTTCCTGTTTTACGTGTTTTGGGAAGTGATGTTGGTGCCGATGTATTTCCTGATCGGCGTGTGGGGAAGCGATCGTCGCCTTTATTCCGCCATCAAATTTTTCTTGTACACGTTGGTCGGATCCGTCGTGATGCTGTTGGGCATTTTGGTGCTGTACTTCCACATGCCTGAGGGCCAGCGCTCCTTCGATTACGTCCAGATGATGACGTATCTTCACAGCACTCCGCTGGCCGGCGGCGTCGCGCGCTTCGTGTGGCTGGCGTTCTTCCTGGGATTCGCCATCAAGGTGCCGATGTTTCCATTCCACACGTGGTTGCCGGACGCGCACACCGACGCGCCCACTGCGGGCTCCGTCATCCTGGCCGGCGTCCTGTTGAAGATGGGAACATACGGTTTCATCCGCTTCTCGTTGCCGCTGCTGCCGAACGAATCGCAGTACTTTAGAACCATGATCGTCGTGCTAGCGATTATCGGAATCATTTACGGCGCGCTGGTGGCGATGATGCAGAAAGATTGGAAGCGGCTGGTGGCGTATTCATCTGTCAGCCATCTCGGCTTCGTCATGTTGGGCATGTTCTGCTTCAATCCCAACGGCCTGAACGGCAGCGTCCTGCAAATGATCAACCACGGCATCTCCACCGGCGGACTCTTCTTGATCGTCGGCTTGGTGTACGAGCGGCGGCACACCCGCATGATCAGCGAATACGGCGGTCTCTCGCACGTCATGCCGGTGTACGCGACGTACTTCATGATCATCATGCTGTCGTCGTTGGGATTGCCGCTGCTGAACGGATTCATCGGAGAGTTCACGATTCTGCAAGGCGCGTTTCAAGCCAGCCACGTTTGGGCGGCCTTTGCGGTGATCGGCATTATTTTGGGCGCAGCTTACTTGCTGTGGCTGTATCAGCGCACCATGTTCGGCGAAGTGACCAACGAGAAGAACAAGAATTTGAAGGATCTGAATTTCCGGGAAGTGGCGACGTTGTTCCCGTTAGTGGTCCTGGCGGTGTGGATCGGCGTTTATCCCCGGCCCTTCTTCCGGATTTTGGAGAAGCCGGTCAATCGCATTGTGGCGACGGTGCAGCCGGACAAATTTCAGTTGGACGCCATGGGAAACTTGGTGACGCCGCAGAATAAGACGGTGACGCCGACGGCGCCCGTCGCCTCCGATCCGGCGATCACGCCATCGCCCACGGCATCCAGCGCCACGCGGCCGGAGAAGAAGTAACTATCGGAAGGAGAATCGGCCCGACGCGTCTTGAAACTTCGCGGCGTCACCCTTTGATTTTCGGTTCGCTGGAATGCGCGATTAAACTTTATGTTCAACCAATTCTTTCAACCGAGTGACATCATCGCGATCTATCCGCAACTGTTGTTGGCGCTCTTCGGTCTGGGCGTGCTGATCGTGGACTTGTTCTTGGACCGCGAGTGGAAAGTGCTGAATGCCTTCACGGCGCTGGTGGGGATTGGATACGCCGCCTACGCCTTGTTCCGAATCCGCAACTTCAATGTCACGGCCTACAACGGCGCCATCGTCAACGACTCCTTCTCGGTTTTCTTTCAATTCGTTTTCCTGATCGCCACGGCGCTGGTGATCTTTATTTCGGCGAGGTATCTGACGATTGAAGGCGAGCATCGCGGCGATTACTACGCCCTCATTTTGTTTTCGCTCATCGGCATGGACTTCATGGTGACGGGCATGGACCTCATCACGCTGTACATCGCGTTGGAATTGATGGCGGTTTCCGAATACATCCTGGTCGGCTACCTCCGTTCCAACCGTCAGTCGAACGAAGCCGCGATGAAGTTCTTTTTGCTGGGCGCGTTTTCATCCGGCATTTTGCTTTATGGAATTTCGCTGCTGTACGGATTGTGCGGATCGACGGACCTGCGAGTGATCGGTCAGCGGCTGGCGGAGCGTCCGGTGCACGACCCCCTCGCGATGATTGCTCTCATCACTCTGGCGGCGGGACTGTTGTTCAAAGTCGCGGGCGTGCCGTTCCATCAATGGCTGCCCGACGCTTATGAAGGCGCGCCCAGCTCCATCACCACGTTCATATCGGTCGCGCCGAAGTTTGCGTCTTTCGCGTTGATCTTGCGGATTCTCTTCGTGGCTCTGCGGCCGTTGCAGATTGAATGGACGCCGCTGCTCATCGTCGTGTGTGTGCTGACCATGACGCTCGGCAACATCACCGCCATTTCGCAGTCGAACATCAAACGGCTGCTGGCCTATTCCTCCATCGCACACGCCGGATACCTGATGCTCGGCATCATCGCCGCGAATGAATACGGCATTACCGGCATCGCCATTTATTTCCTGGTGTACACCTTCATGAATATCGGCGCATGGACGGTGGTGGTGGCGATGCGCCGCAAGGATATGATCGGCGATCAGATTTCCGAAATGTCCGGGATGATTCACAAGAATCCGGCGGCCGCCACGCTCATGCTCATCTTCATGCTGTCGCTTGCCGGGATTCCGCCCACCGCCGGGTTCATCGGGAAGTATTATTTGTTCGCCGCGGTGATTCAATCGCAACACTACCTGCTCGCCGTCATCGCCGTGCTCAACGCCGCCATCTCGCTCTATTACTACATGCGCGTGGTGGTGGTGATGTTTATGAACGAGAAAACCGACGAAGAGAAGATGACGCTTTCACCGGGCGTCGTGACCGTCCTGGC
>CAZIDA010000010.1:0-18606 GCA_964537865.1 uncultured Acidobacteriota bacterium | reverse complement strand
GCGTATATCACAACTGGGCTAGTTGTACAAGTTGTTTTCTAACGAGCCCTAAGTGTTCGATCGAAAGAGCCGGGAAGCGCGCATGCCTCAGGGCGCCGTCGGTTTTCGATGGCAGAGCCGCAAGGGCCAATGGAATTTGGAAATGAAGGACGGCGCGGACGGTTCGGCGATCGATCCGGCGTTGACGCTGCTCGAAGACCGCGAGGAAGTGTTGCCCGTTCGGCTCACCGATTTCACCGGTGATTCCGCGTATGAACGCGGCGTGCCGGTTCGATACGTGGAGACCGCCGAGGGGCGAGTCCCAGTCACCACGGTGTTCGACGTGTTGATGGCGCATTTCGGCGTGGATCGCGGTTTGTCCGGACAATATGCGAAGGATTTCGACGACGAGGCGAGTCCTTACACGCCGGCGTGGCAGGAGAAGTTTACCGGTGTCGGTCGCAAGACCGTCATCCAACTCGCCCGCGAATTCGCCACCACCGCCGAGAAAACGCAGGGGAAGTGCACCATCATTATCGGATCCGGCGCCAATCATTGGTATCACAGCAATCTGCACTACCGCGCCGGCATCACCACGCTGATTCTGTGCGGCTGCGTGGGCGTCAACGGCGGCGGACTGAATCATTACACCGGCCAAGAGAAGCTGACGCCGATGGTCTCCTGGAGCGCCTTGGCGATGGCGCTCGATTGGAGCAAGCCGCCGCGCCTGCAAAACGGACCGTCGTTCCATTACGTTCACAGCGACCAATGGCGCTACGAAAAAGGATTTCCGGAACGCGCCCCCGCGGAAGGCCGTTTCGCCAAGCAGCACGTCATGGATTTGCAGGCCGCCGCGGTGCGCATGGGCTGGCTTCCGTTCTATCCACAATTCCATCGCAATCCGATTCAGTTGTATGAAACCGCCGTGCGGGAAGGCGCCGCCAACGATGCGGAAGTGAAGCAATGGATCGTCGAGCAACTCCGCACCGGCAAAGTTCGATTCGCCGTCCAAGACCCGGACGCCCCGGAGAACTGGCCGCGCGTGTGGATCATCTGGCGCGCCAACGCCCTGCATTCGAGCGCCAAAGGGCATGAATTTTTCTTGAAGCATTATCTCGGCACGCACAACAACGCCATTGCCGACGAGCGAGCGGACGGGGCGCTCGAAGACGTGGTCTTTCGCGACGCCGCCTCGCAAGGGAAAATGGATCTGGTGGTGGATTTGAATTTTCGCATGGACACCTCGGCGCTCTATTCCGACATCATCTTGCCCTCCGCCAGTTGGTACGAGAAGAACGATCTGAATACGACCGATCTGCATTCCTATATTCATCCCTTGGGCGCGGCGGTGCCGCCGTGCTGGGAGTCGAAAACCGACTGGGACATTTTCCGCTCGTTAGCGGAGAAGTTCAGCGAGATGTCGCGCTCTCATTTTCCGGAGCCGTTCAAAGAGATCGTGATGACTCCGCTGCTGCACGATACCCCCGACGAAATCGCGCAGGCGGAGGTGAAGGATTGGTCGAAACGCGAGTGCGAGCCCATTCCGGGAAAAACCATGCCGCACTTCTCCATCGTGGAACGGGATTACGCGAATCTATTTCATCGCTTCAATTCTCTCGGTCCGGGAATCCGAGAGGAAGGTGTGGAGGACAAGGGCATTCGCATTGAGGTCGAAGATTTGTACGAAGAATTTCAAAAGCGCGTGCCGGCGTACGAATGGGACGGGCAGAAATATCCGTCGCTGGTCGATCCGCTTCACGCCGCGGACGCGGTGTTGTTCTTCGCTCCGGAGACCAATGGCGAGGTGGCGTTCCGCGGATTCAAAGAGAAGGAGCGCGATGTGGGGCTTCCGTTGGCGGATTTGGCGGAGGGCAATCGCAGCGTGCGATGTGATTTTCAAGCGGTCGTGCAGCAGCCGCGGCGCATCCTCACCAGCCCTTGTTGGTCCGGCATCACGGATCACGGACGGGCTTACAGCGGACACGTGATCAATGTGGAGCGGCTCGTGCCGTGGCGCACATTGACGGGCCGGCAGCATCTCTATCTCGATCACGAAGCTTACCGGGCCTTCGGCGAAAGCTGTCCGACCTTCAAGCCACCCATCACGCTTGAAGATTCTTTCAATTTGGAAAAGAGCGTTGCGGGGGATCGGTCGCTCACGCTGGCTTGCGTCACGCCGCACGGCAAATGGCACATCCACTCCACCTACGCCGACGATCTGCGGATGCTCACGCTGTCGCGCGGGATCGAGCCGTTTTGGCTGAACGATCAGGACGCCGGCGAGATCGGCGTTCAAGACAATGACTGGATCGAAGCGTTCAACGATAACGGCGTGGTGGTGACCCGCGCCGTGGTGAGCGCGCGAATTCCCCGGGGATTGTGCATGTACTATCACGCGCCGGAACGCACCGTCGCGGTTCCGAAGTCCCCGACGCGCGGAAACAAGCGCGCCGGCGGAACCAACAGCGTGACGCGAATGCGATTGAAACCGGTCCTCATGGCCGGCGGTTACGCGCAGCATTCCTACCGCTTCAACGATTACGGACCTCCGGCTTCCGATCGCGACACCTACGTCATCGTTCACAAGCTCCCCGGTAAACCCAAGTGGGATTGAGACGGGAAAGGAAAAACTCATGAATGTGCGGGCCCAGATTGCGATGGTCTTTCATCTCGACAAATGTATCGGCTGCCACACATGCAGCCTAGCCTGCAAAAATATTTGGACCGATCGTCCGGGCACCGAGTATATGTGGTGGAACAACGTGGAGACGAAGCCGGGCGCCGGATATCCGACCTTGTATGAAGACCAGGAGCAATATCGCGGCGGATGGGAATTGCGCGAAGGCCAGGTTCAACTCAAACTTGGAAGCCGTGCGACGGAGCTCGCCAATCTCAGTTTCAATCCGCGCCTGCCGACGCTGGACGATTATTACGAACCGTGGACGTATCGCTACAGCGACGTGATCAACGCGCCGCTGGGCGACGATCAACCGGTGGCGCGCCCCATCTCCATGATCACCGGACGAACCATGGACATCGAGGCCGGTCCCAATTGGGACGACGATCTCGGCGGCTCGCACATTTACGCCGCCAACGATCCCAACTTCCAGGCGTTGAGCGAAGAAGAGCGTCGGCAGTTCTTCGAGCTGCAGCACCTTGTGTACTTCTATCTTCCCCGCATCTGCAATCATTGTTTGAATCCCAGTTGCGTGGCGGCGTGTCCGGCGGGCGCCATTTACAAGCGCGGCGAAGACGGCATTGTGTTGGTCAGCCAGGTGAAGTGCCAGGGTTGGCGCATGTGCGTCTCCGGATGTCCGTACAAAAAAGTCTATTTCAACTATCAAACCGGGAAAGCCGAGAAGTGCATCCTCTGTTATCCGCGATTGGAAAGCGGACAAGCGCCGGCGTGCTTTCATTCCTGCCCCGGACGCATTCGATATCTGGGCATGGTGCTCTACGACGCCGACAAAATCGAAGAGACGGCCGCGCAGCCCGATGAAAAATTAGTGGAAGCGCATCGCGCCATGATTCTCGATCCCTCCATCCCCGAAGTCATCGCCAAGGCGCGCGAGAACGGCATCGACGACAAGATCATCGAAGCCGCGCAGAAATCCCCGGTGTACAGGTACGTGAAGCGATGGCGACTGGCGCTGCCGTATCACGCCGAGTGGCGCACGCTGCCGATGTTGTTTTACATTCCGCCGCTGCTTCCGGTGATGGCCACGATGGAGCAGGGAAACTTCGAATTGGCGACGGACTTTTTCAGCTCCATCGAAAGCGCTCGTCTGCCCATTCGATATCTGGCGCATCTTTTCTCGGTGGGAGATGAGGAGATGATCATCGACGTTTATCGCAAGCTCATGGCCGTGCGAATGTACATGCGATCGCAGACGGTGGGAGATTTCGACGAGAACCGTGTGGCGCAATCGCTGCAAGAGGCTCAACTGACGCCGCGAGATATTGAAGACATCTATTACCTCACTTCGCTGGCAGGATTTGAGGAGCGATTTGTGATTCCTCCGCTGCTGCGGGAACAGGCCATCGAGATCGCCGGCGATCCGCATATTTTTCAGGAAGAGCACGGCGCCGGATTCGTGCAACTGCCGGAGCGCGGGTGGTGAGTGAAAGGCGACGCGGGAAATGAAAAATATCTTCCAGTTGTTCGATGAAATTCTCGACTATCCCGGCCCGCAGTTGGCGGCGCAGGTGGATGAGTGTATGGGTCAGCTCGCCGGCGAATGCCCCGAGGCGGCCGATGCGTTGCGGCGGTTTCAATCGGAGCGCGAACAGATGCGATTGGAGCCGTTGCAGGAAGCTTATACGAGCGTCTTCGATATGCTTCCGGAATGCACGCTGAATCTCGGATACCACCTTTTTGGAGAAGACTGGCGACGCAGCGTATTTCTCGCCCGGTTGAATGAGCTCTTTCAGGCGAAGTCATTTCCGGTCGATAAAGAATTGCCGGATCACCTGTGCTTGATCCTGCGGTTTCTGGGACAGCACGAACTGGATTCTGAAGCGAATGACTTGATCGCCGAAGGCGTTCTTCCGGCGCTGTCGCGCATCGACGAAGGGCTTGCCGCGACTTCCAGTCCTTACCGGTTCGCGTTGAAAGCGCTTCAGGCATGGCTGACGTTCAAAACGAAGTCTCTGATCCGAAGACCGGCGCAAACGGCGGCCGCTGCCGGCAATCTTCCTGGTTTGATTGAGGCGCGAAGTGAGTAGGAGGGAAATTTCTTGATGGATACTTTCCTCTATGTGGGCTTTCCCTACGTCGCGTTGGCCGCGGCGATTTTTGGCGGCATCTATCGATTCTACTTTCGTCGCTTCACATATTCGAGCATGTCGTCGCAGCTTCTGGAAAATCGTCGGCTGTTTTGGGGTTCGGCGTCGTGGCACTACGGCATCAGCCTAATCCTCTTGGCGCATCTCTTGGCCGGACTGTTTCCGGGATTGGCGCAAATGATTCTCGGAAGCCGGCTCCGTCTCATGATTTTGGAATTCACGGGAATGGCGCTGGGGTTACTTGCGCTCTTCGGCTTGGTGGTGTTGATTCTCCGTCGCACGGGAAGAAGTTCACGCGCGCGTCGCGTGACCTCGATTCTGGACGGCGTCTTGCTGGCCTTTCTGTTGGCGCAAGTGGCGAGCGGCGTCGGTGTAGCGATCTTCGATCGCTGGGGCAGTTTGTGGTATCTGAAGACCGCGGTTCCGTGGTTGTGGTCGTTGGCGCTGTTTCATCCCAATGTGAGCGCGGTGGCGTTTCTTCCGCCGTTGGTGAAATTTCATTTTTTGTGCGGATTCGCCGTCATCCTGTTATTCCCGTTCAGCCGTTTGGTTCACCTGATCAAGTTTCCGGTTCACTATCTCTGGCGGCCTTACCAGGTGGTGATCTGGAACAGAAGGCCGCGCGGCGAAACGGGTCTTCCGGAGTTGCTGAAATGAGTGGGATGGAATCATCGGAAAACAAGTCGGCGCCTACCACGCGGCGGCGTTTTCTCACGCGCTTGAGCGTCACGCTCGGCGCGATCGGCGGAGCTCTCGTCGCGATTCCAAGCATCGGTTTTTTGCTGGGTCTGCGCAAGCCCACCAAAATGTGGAGAACCGTCGGGCGCGTGGAAGATTTTCAAAAGGGCATGACCGTGGAAGTATCGTTTCGCGATCCGTCGCCGCTGCCGTGGTCCGGCCTGACGGCTCAAACGGCGGCCTGGCTGCGGCGGGTGGGCGAGCAGGAGTTCATCGCTTTTTCGGTGGACTGCACTCATTTAGGCTGTCCGGTGCGATGGCTGCAAGAGGCCAACCTTTTTATGTGTCCCTGTCACGGGGGCGTTTTTTACGCGAACGGTCGCGTGGCTTCGGGACCGCCGCCGCGGCCGCTGACGCATTATCCGGTGCGGGTGGAAAACGGAAGCGTGCAGATTCTGACCAGCCCGCTTCCCATCACCTAGTTTTTTGAAGCGGAGTCGCAAGATTTCGGTTTTGAATTTATCGGGGCAAGCAACAAACGGCGCAGGAAACTGACTTTGAAAATTCTGGAACGCATTTGGCTGTGGTTTGACGATCTCACCGGGATTTCGGCGTGGCTGACTCCCATCGCCCGGCATCCGGTGCCGCCGGCAAAGAAGAGCGCTTGGTTCTACGTGTTGGGAAGCGCCACGCTGTTTGTCTTTCTCGTTCAAATCGTCACGGGGATTGCGTTGGCGAGCTCCTACGTCGCTTCATCGGCGCAGGCTTACAACACCCTGCTCTTCATTTCGGGAACGACGTTGGGCCGCATCGTGCGCGGGATTCACTATTTCGGCGCCTCCGCCATGATCATCTTGATCGGGCTTCACGCCATCCGCGTTTATCTCATGGGTTCCTACAAATATCCCCGCCAAATGAACTGGCTCACCGGGGCGGGGCTGCTGCTGTTCACGTTGTTGATGGCTTTTACCGGACAACTGCTGCGGTGGGACCAAGATGGATTTTGGACGGCGGTGGTGGCGGCCGAGCAGGCGGGTCGAACGCCTTTCATTGGAAATTGGTTGGGACATTTTATTTTGGCCGGTGACACGGCGGGCGGCGCCACGTTGAGCCGTTTCTTCGCGGCGCACGTGTTTTTTATTCCGGCGCTGATCTTTTTGTTTTTGGGATTTCATCTTTACCTGGTGATGCACAACGGCATCTCCGAGCCGCCGAAAGTTGGGCGTCCCGTCGACCCGCGAACTTATCGCCGCTGGTATCACGACCTCGTGGAAAGTGAGGGCCATCCGTTCTGGCCGGATGCTGCGTGGCGCGACTTGGTGTTTGGATTTTTGGTAGTCGCAAGCGTGGTGATGCTGGCCGTCATCATTGGTCCGCCCGTCTTGGGCAAGCCGCCCGATCCCACCATCATGGGCGCCTCGCCGCGTCCCGATTGGTATTTTCTGTGGTACTACGCGCTGCTCTCCACGATTCCGCGGTGGATGGAAGATTATCTGATTCTGCTGGGTCCGCTGATTTTTGGATTGGTAATAGTCCTGTTGCCGTTTGTGGCGTATCGCGGCGAGCGGCATCCGCTGCGGCGGCCGTGGTCGCTGGCCGTGGTCGCAGCGACCGTGATCGTGATTGCGTATTACGGACATCTCGGGCACCGGGCGCCCTGGTCGCCTCGATTTCAGGCGGCGCCGTTGCCGGTGAGCGTCGTGGGCGTGACGAGCGGCCCCGTCGCCGAAGGGGCGCAGGTTTTCTACAACAAAGGTTGCGAGTTCTGTCATCGCGTGTCCGGGATCGGGGGAATTCGCGGTCCGGATCTCAGCTATGTCGGTGATCGTTTGACGAAGGCGCAAATGGCCACGCGCATTTTTAGTGGCGCCGAAAATATGCCGTCTTACACCGGGAATATCAGCTCGGAACAACTGTCGTCGCTGCTGGCGTTTCTCAGTTCGCGACATCGCCGGCCCGTCATCATACCGCCCACGACTTTGACGGAGACCAGCAAGTGAAGGTTGAAGCACGTGACTTTACCGGACGGGCAGCGGTTATCCCAACGGATGAGAATTTTCAGCGTCCGGATGGGTACCTCACGGCAGAGGCGCCGAGGGCGCTGAGATCACGCAGAGAAACTTTGGGCTATTTTCGAGGCAGCGCATGGGCCCGCGGCGCACTCAAGTGCATGAAAACGATGCGGCCGATGGAACTGGTCGTAAGATCGTCCCCGAATGGGACGCGCCCTCCAGCCCAGGGTTGTCCGCCGGCTCTCGCTTGCGTCCCCCGGATTTTTGGGGGATCGGCGGACTACCCTGGGTGCGAATTCACATTAATCGAGAAGATAACCCCAACGGGGTTATGGCCGACGAAATCTGTTTTTGAGGCGGTTTCATGAAACTCGATCCATCTCGACCGTTGAGAGAATTTGTGATGGCGATGCCGGCCTCCACGGGCCTCTTCGAGACGATGGGTATTGACACCTGCTGCGAGCGC
Source organism: uncultured Acidobacteriota bacterium (assembly GCA_964537865.1). Taxonomy (GTDB): domain Bacteria; phylum Acidobacteriota; class Terriglobia; order JAIQFV01; family JAIQFV01; genus CAZIDA01. Next base: position 10,686 of record CAZIDA010000010.1, on the reverse strand, counting down.
AACAAATCGCTCTCGGAGATCTGCCGTGTGCTCGGCTTGTCGGTCGAGGACGTCGTCCGCTCGCTCGAAAACGCGGACGGCGCCCCACTTCAAAACGATCCGCGATCGGAATGGATGCAAGCTCCATTGTCAGACCTGATGAATCATATCGTGAAACGACATCATGGATTTTGTCGGCAGCAGTTGGCCCGGCTCAAATCGTTGCTGGAAGAGACCGCCCCATCGTGTGGGGATCGGCATCGCGAGTTGTGGAAGATTCAGGCTCTCTTCAAGAAACTGACTTTTGAATTGGATCTCCACTTGATCAAGGAAGAGGAGACATTGTTTCCGATGATCGCTCGCATGGAGGAGGCTGCGGCTGGCCGAACATCGCCGCCCAAATTCACTTTCGGAACCATCCAGAGTCCGATCTCCATGATGATTCTGGAGCACGACGAAACGGGCGATGAATTAACGCAGATTCGCGACGCCACTCACCGGTATCAATCTCCGGATGACGGCATCGCCCAGTTGAGCGCGCTCTACCGGGCGCTCAAAGAGTTTGAGGAAGACATGCACCGGCATGTGGCGTTGGAGGATTACATTCTGTTTCCACGCGTCCTCAAGATCGAGAAAGGGCTGCGCCTGTCTCCGCCGTTAAATTCTGGACTGCCTCGAAAATAGATTTGGCTGGCCGTAACCCCGTTGGGGTTATCGCTTCTGTTAGTGCGAACTCGTACCCAGGGTAGCTCTCCGCCGCGGCGGAGAGCAACCCTGGGCTGCAAGACACGTCCCCTTTGGGGACGATCTTACGATCAGTTCCATCGGCTGCATCGTTTTCATGCATTTGAGTGCGCCACAGGATCATGAGCGACTGCTGCGAAAATAGAAAAAGAGGTAATGCAGTGGGATGGTTTCTGCCACCCGGTGAACCGGGGCTTGAACTTTCCATCCACCCAGTTCCCCCACGCTCAGAAGCTGTGAAAAAATCGAAAATAACATTTTCGCCCTCTAATGTTTTCATTGGGTTGTGTTATTGAAAAGTGGTCGCAAGTCGATTTTTTCACAGCTTCTCACGCGTGGGGCTGAAGATCCACCGCCCTAACGGGCTGGCATTACGGCAAGCCCTCAGTTGGTCAACGCTCTCCCTTGCCCTTGGATATTCCCCGGCGTATACTCCGCCCGAACTCGCATTCTGTTCCGGCCCTCGGCCTTTGGGGCAAGCGTGCGAGAGATCGCAACGTTGTCTTCAATTGAACCGCGCCGTCTTTATCCGTCAACCAAAGGAAAGTCCATGACGAACCACTTCCCCATTCTGATCGTCACCGGCCGGCCGGCCGCCGGCAAATCTGAAGTGATCGATTTCCTCAAGAAGTGCGACCCCATCGTGCGGCTGGAGCGATTTCACATCGCCAACTTCGAGGAGCTCGACGATTTTCTGTACGTGTGGGAAACGTTTGAGCTCGACGACTTGATGACGCAAATGGGACGGGAGCGCGTTTGGAGCGATGAGAAGTATTGGTTCAAAGACCCGTACATTTGGGACCTGTACATGAAGCGTTTGGCGCTCGATTACCGGAAGAAGATCGCGAAAGATCCGGCCTACCACGACAAGATGACCACGCTCGTGGAGTTTGCGCGGGGAGGCGACAACGCCATTCATCACGCGCTGTCTTGCCTTTCCGATGAGATGCTGCGCCAAGCGTCGTTGCTTTACATCCGCGTGACCTATGATGAGTCGGTCCGCAAGAACCGTCGGCGCGCGCGCCAGGGAGAAGAGGATTCAATCCTCTATCACTCCCTGCCCGACGTGAAGATGGAGGCGTATTACAAGACGAACGATTGGGAAGCGCTGGAGGCCAAAGATCCGCGCACCATCGAAGTCCACGGCCATAAGATTCCTTACGCCGTTTTCGAAAATATGCCGGAGAAAACCCTGGATGTGAAACTCATCGATGAAGAATTGCAGCGCGCGACGGGAAGACTGTGGGAAGCGAGAAGACAGGTGTGCGAGGTATGAGGTGTGAGAAAGAAAATGCCAGGCCTGCGGCACGAGCAGTGAGATGCACCGTGAGAAGCCAGGAAACAACAGGTTAGAATTTCACGTATTCCCTACTCACACCTCGCACCTCATACCTCACACCTGTTTTCCTAATGTTGCACCCTCCCCTTCGGCAGCACATTCCACAGTCGCGACATCAGCCACGCGCCGATGAGCGCGAAGGGAATGGGCGCCCAGTGCCAAGCCCCCCAGCCCCAGTTCGTGGTGATGTATCCGACGCCGAGTCCCACGAAGGCGCCGGCGAAATACTGAATTCCATCAAACAATCCCGCGGCTGTAGCGGCGGCCTTCTTCCCGCCAAAATCCATCGACGCCGCCCCGCCGATCATGCCGTGCGCTCCGTTCACGCAGAATGAAAGAATCACCAGACAACAGGCCGCCGCAACCGGGCCAAGGCCGAAGCGATCGGAAAGTCCAAAGAGAACCAGTGTCACCGCCATTCCCAAAAATCCAAGAGTAATCACCGGGCCGCGCCGCCCGCCGAAGGTGCGGTCGGAAGCAATTCCAAACGCGAATCCGCCCAGAATACCGGCAATGGCGATGCCCCACGTGGCGACGAGGTACGGGAGATAGGTGGCGAACATTTTGTCGTTGGCGCCATAGACATCGACAAAATACTTCGGCCACCACGCGTCCACCACGCTGCGGCGAACAAAGCCGATCATCATCGATCCCAGCGCGATCATCCACATGACGCGCGAAGCGAATACTTTCTTGACGATGTAATGGATGGAGGAGGGCTGTTCTCCTTCGCCTTCCAACTCGTCGCCCGTCACAAAATCTCCCAGCCCCGCGTCCTTCGGCGAATCCTCCATGAAATAATAATTGATGACGAAGAAGATGAGGACGCATCCCGCGGGAATCCAAAAGGCGTATTGCCACCGAAACGCCAGCAGGATGAGCGGCACGCCTTGAAAAGCCAGCAACAGGCCCAGCCGGATCAGCACGCCAAAGATGCCGGCGAAAGTTCCGCGCTCGCGAACGTGGAACCACTGCGCGTTCACCTTCACGATGGAAAGCGCGCCGAAGGATTGAAAGAATCCATTGCAGCCCCACACGATGGCCATCAGCGTAAGCAACATTTCACCGGACAAACCATATTTGAAAGTCGGCGCGGTCACGACGTGGCGCGCCATACCCGTGCCCGCCCAAACGGCCGGCGTCACCACCGCAAAACTCGCCAGGCCGAAAAGAAAATTCATGATGGCGACTCCGATGGCCCCGCCGAGAAAGGCGCGCTTGCCTCCGATGCGGTCGGCGAACGGACCGTTCAACACCACCGACAGCCCGTACACCAGCGGCATCATCGTCTCAAAAATGCCGAGCTGCGTGTTCTTCCAGCCGAGCACGTCCGCCAACAGCGGCGCCACGACCGTGTAGTTGTAGCGAGTCGTGTAAAAGAACGCATACAACATTCCCAGCGACATCCAGTTGATGACGCGTCGTTGCCGGAACTCAAAACTCAGATCAGGACGATCTAAGGTGGTTGTCATGGAAGATTCCCGGATTGACTGCGCCACAAATCGGCGCAGGAATGATTAGCGACTGGATGATGCAGAAAGCCGAAAAGCGAGAGCTAAGACGTCAGACATCAGACTTCAGACGGGCTGTTGCCCAAATCGAATCGCCGGGTCAGTCCGCCCAGGCGGACGGCCTACAACACAAAATCATGTGGTTGCGTTGTAGGCCCGGTGCCCCCACCGGGCGCTCTGGGGTTTGGGCAAGAGCCCGCTGACACCGGACACCTGACACCCGACACCTCTCTTACGGCGTCGCGTTCGCTGCCGCGCGTTGTTGGATCACGACACGGCGCCCGTCGTAGTCGGGTTTCACGGTTCCTTTCTTGCGGATCTGTTCGATCAGAACGTCCCGGCGCAGTTTGCCGGTGTTGTGGACCTGGATCCCTTTCAGGGCGTAACCGGCAAAATACGAGTTGGTCGCCCCGGTGTAAACGTGGTTGTCGTCGACGGGCTTTCCATCCACCGTGACGTCTGCCAGCTCGCCGTTGACCAAGCGGTATCGAATCCCGGAGACGAAGGGCCGCGCCTTGATCACAATCTCTTTGAGCTGTCGACCGGTGAGTTTGAACGTCATGACGTAATTCTGGAAGGGATCCATGTCGATGACATCGGCCAGCGTGATGTTGCCTTTGATCAAAGGCGCTCGAACGCCGCCGATGTTTTCGAATTCAAAATCCGTTCCCATGGCTTCCCGAATCAAGTCGGCCACGAGATTGTATTCCCCCCAATCGTCGCCGCGATCGGCGATGTCGTCGGCGGCTTTCCCGATAACCTCGCCGTAGTGCGCCTCGATCGGCTTCCAGTAATGATCCACGACCGCGGCTACCTTCGGATCATCTGAAATTTCGGAGGTGATGGGAAGCAGTCGCTCCCGGTAACGGTCGATGTGCCAAGCGCCCGAAGCGTCCTTCAAAAACAGCAAGTCCAGTCGCCCCAGCTCGCCGCCCCACTGGTACGCCTGCACGATGATGGTTCCGTTGATTTCTTTCGGCAGCAGCGCGTCGGAGTGCCACACAAACTGGCCGATGGGCAAGCGCGTGTGCGAATGCCCGCCGACGATGACGTCGATGCCCGGAACCGCGGCGGCGATCTTCTCGTCCATGTAATCGCCGCAATGAGAAATGAGGATGATGATGTCGGCCTGGGGACGAAGTTCCTTCACCATCCGCTGGGCCGTCTCGATTTCGTCGGTGATGGTGACTCCTTCACGAGCCGCTTGATACGTGGCCGATTCGCGAGTCACGAGGCCGAAGATTCCAATCCTGACCCCGTGGACATTCCGAATCACGGAAGTCTGAGTCAGCGGCTTGCCGGTGGCGTTGTCGATGGCGTTGGCGCATAGCAGCGGGTAATGAATTTCTGCGATGAGTTTCTTGAGTTGCGCCAGCGGATTGTTGAACTCATGATTGCCGAGCGTCGCAAAGTCGTAGCCCACGGCGTTCATGGCGGCCACGTCGGCTTCTCCGTGATACTCGGTGGAAAAAGGCGTGCCGTCGGAAAAATCTCCCGCGTCCATCAGCCAGACGGTCGTGCCGTGGCTCTCGAGTTCCTGACGCAGTTGTTTCACCAGCGTGGCTCGGCGAGCGATGCCGCCGATATCCTTTCGATATTTCACGCCGGCGAGATCCGAGCCGGCCGGCGCGATGGAAGGATAACTGAACGGCAACAAGTGGCCATGCGTGTCGTTGGTGTGCAGAATGGTCAGCGTCACCTGCTGCGCCCACACGAGCGACGACAGAAGAAACACAAACATCAAAGAGAGAACAGCCAATCGGGCAATCTTCATGGAGCGGTCTCCTCGGAAGGATGAGTGTGCGGGAACGACCTCCAGGCTCAGGGAAGAACGAGTTTCAGTGCGCCATCTTACCATGACGGGATGTCCGGGCAAGACAAAGTTTCGGGAGGCCATAAGCGGATGGAATCCTGATGAAACCTCAATCGAATTCGCGCCGCGGCGCGGACTGTTCGGCGCCCACGCGGCCCGCCGTGATGTCGGCCACAAAATAATTTTCTCCCCGCACCGGCGATCCATGCAGCCGGCGCAACAGCGCGATCTGTCCAACGCGCGTCAGCGCGTCGGCGATGGGCCCTTGAAAAAGTTTTTGTGGAGGAACAGCCAGCGCTTGCTCAGAGCCGAGAAAAGCGTCGAAGCGAGCCAGGGCCGCGAAAAAACGCTCCACCTCGCGGTCCCACCCGGGCGGCTTGGAGTCATGCCATGCCTCTCGACCTTGCGCGATGGAGAGGGCCCAATCGAGCAGGTCGCCGATGTGCGCCAGAATCTCTGCCGGCGTGCGCGCCTTTTCCTGGATGCGAAATGAGGCGAAGCCGGCAGGAGCGCCGCGAATCGCCTTTCCACCACGATACGCCAACGTCGCCACAGTGTGCCGCAGCAACTCACGACCGGAAATTTCGTTTTCTTGAATCATAGAGAAGCCTTCGATGCTCGGGTAGCCGGGATTCGCCCGATTCTGGCGAATCCCGGACGTCGCTGCGATCTGGACATCCGGGATGCTCCAAGAAACAGAGCATCCCGGCTACCCGATCAATTCATTTTCATGCCCTTGGCGCAGCTCTACACCGGCTGTGTGAGCACCTTGGGCTTCTTGACGAAGAAGGCAGTAACGACGCCGAACAATCCTCCGATCGCCACGGTGTAAGTGATCCAGAAAATCATTTGTGGAAGAACCGCGCCGTGCCAAATCTTTCCGCCGAAAGTTGTAAACAGCGGACCGCTGGGATAGCCGTTGTAATGCGACGTCCAGTTTTTGGCGGTCGCAATCAACATCACAATCAGCACCGGAATGCGCGCGGCGTATCCGTACGAAAACAGCGTTTTGGTGAGGTTGCCCCAAGAGAGGGCGAAGGCGATCCAACTCACCAGGAACACCAGGTATCCGAGATACTCCCATTTGTTCAGCAGAAACACGCCACCGATGGCGATCAGAATTCCGAGAATGTTCAGCCCCAAAGCCTTTCCGTTGCTGTCCGGCCCGGCGTCTTGATGGCTCAGCTTCAAGGCGAAGTACATGCCGAAGATCGGGACCAGCCACACGATTCTGACAATGGCTAATCCGCCGCCCTCCTCGGTGCTGAAGAATCGCGGCGACCATTGCTGCAGTTCTCCAATGAGCCGCACGATCGTAACGACCAATGTGATCAACGCCGGGACCATGATCAGTTGCCAGACCGTTTTCTTTGGATAGGGCATGGAATTTCCTCCTCGATTTTCAATTGGAGCTTGCGATGGCGATAGAAAGCTCCCGGCGCGCCAACGTTTGGCGCCATTCCTCCAAATTGCAGTTGACACCGCCTGCGGGAGCTAAAGTTGCGAAATCAGTTTTTCAATTTCAGCTATGATGAAGTATTCTGCACCGCCACCGGTTTCTTCACAAAAAAGGACGTGATGATGCCGAAGAGCACGCCGACCAGCAGCGTGAAGGTGATCCAAAAAACCAGTTGCGGCAGCACCGCGCCGTGCCAAAGCTTTTCCCAAAAAGTGTTGATGGGAATTTCACCGGGAGGAAACGCGTTGTAATGCGTCGGCCAATTCAGCGCAATGGCAAAGCACATCACCATGAGCACCGGAATGCGCGCGGCAAATCCGTAGGCCAGCAGCACGCCGGTGACGACTTCCATAAAAATCGGCGGTAAAACTCGGCGGTCGTGAACGGAAGGGCCGGATGCTTCTTCCTTGAGCTTGCGCTCCGGATTCGGTATTCTCGTCACACGGTCGGGCACGGTCCCGGACTGTTGGCGCGTGGCGAAGTGCGATGAAGTCGTCGGAACTTTGTCGCTGGGACGACTGAGCCGTCCGTCTTGCGGAAATTCTCTTTCAATAGGATTCCATCATGAATAAGAAATATTTTTTGTCGACGCGGGCCGTGCATGCGGGGGAAGAACGCCATGGAATGTTTGGGCCTGTCGCGACCCCGATCGTGCAGTCGTCCACCTTCGTCTTTCCAAGCAGCCGGGAGGTGCAGCGATTTTCGGAAGGCAAGAGCAAGGCCTTCCAATACACGCGCTACGGAAATCCGACTTGCCGGGCGGCCGAGCAAAAGATTGCGGCGTTGGAAGAGGGCGAAGCCGCGATCGTGACGGCTTCCGGGATGGCGGCCACCTCGACGGCGGCGCTGGCGTTGCTGCGGGCGGGAGACGAAATCATCTCGACGCGCGCCATTTACGGCGGCACGTTTCATTTCTTCAATCGCATCCTGCCTCGCTTCAATATCCGAACGCGATATATCTCCGGCGATCATCTTGAATCGGTCGAACGCCTGATCTCCCCGCGGTCACGCCTGCTGTTCGTGGAGACGCCGGCCAATCCCATCATGCGGATCGTGGATCTTCGCCGCGCCGCGCAGATCGCCAAGAAACATCACATGGTTCTGATGGTGGATTCCACCTTCGGCACGCCGGTGCTGCAACGTCCGTTGAAGCTGGGCGCCGACGTGGTGATGCACAGCGTGACCAAATATCTGAGCGGCCACAGCGATCTTATCGGCGGCGCGCTTGTCGGCAGCAGGACGATGATCGAAAAGATCCGCGGCATGCTGAAAATGTTGGGCGGGGTCATGGATCCCGCCGCCGCGTTTCTGCTGCTGCGCGGGCTGAAGACGCTGGCGGTGCGAGTGGAGCGGCAATGCGAGAGCGCGCTCAAGATTGCGCGGACGTTCGAGAAGCATCCGAAGGTGATCCGCGTCCATTATCCGGGGCTGAAATCAAACCCCTACCACGCCCGGGCCCGGCGGCAGATGGGCGGCCTGTTCGGCGGCATGATCTCCATGGATTTGCGGGGCGGACGCTCCGCCGCCATGCGCTTTGCCGATCGCTTGAGAATGGTTCATAACGCCGCCAGTCTGGGAGGCGTCGAATCGCTCGTCTCGTTGCCGGTGCTCACGTCGCAGTGGGGCTTCACGCCGGAGCAGCTCAAGACCGTGGGAATTACCGAGGGCACGGTGCGGCTTTCCATCGGCCTGGAAGACGTGCGGGATTTGATCGAAGATATTCGGCAGGCTCTAAAATGAAGAGGGGCAGACAAGAGTGTCTGCCCCACAGCGTGAGACAGACGAGAGTGTCTGTCTCACCGGATGATCTCGCCACGGTTTCTAATTGGATAAGTTCTATTGCAGTCGATCGTCGCTACCGAACTTATGCTCCGGAAGGTCGGCGCCCACGGCCGCTCCGAACTTCCTCCGCCATGAACTTTCCGTCCTTTCGCTCTCCTCGGGCAAAGACGTGATCGCCTTCTTTGAAGTCGGAGAACTTGGCGTCGTTGCCGTCTTTCGAGAACGTGGTCTTGTCGGTGCAATAGATGGTACGGTCGAAGTTTCGCCGGTTCGGCGATTCGTGCGTTCGACCTCGAAGGTCATGGCATTGGCGTCGATCTTCTTGATGACCCCGCCCGTCATTTTGTCGGGGTCAAATTGCATCCGTCCTTGCTGCGCCACGAGCAAGCCGGCGCTCAGCAGAAGGGCGGCTGTCAAAAGCCCCGTCAGCGTCATTGAAACTCTTTTCATAGGACTCATCCTCTTTCGTTGGGTTTGCTCTGCCGTGTCCCCGGAGACGGCATGCGGGAGGAAATGGTTACAGAAGGCGGTGAGTTGTTTTGGAGAATTCATGGCGCCGGGAGGAAAAGGAAGAGGAGCCGTCGCGGGTCAGACCTCGGAAGGGTCAATCGCTCCGCTCGCCGCTATTTCTTATGCTCTTCGCGGCGACGTCGCTCTTCATCAAACTTGCGAAGCATCTCGTCGAATTTGGGTTTTTGATCGTCGTTCAAGATGGCCCGAATCTTGTTGCGGCCCTCTTGACGAAGGGTGTCAGCCTGTGACCGAAAGCTGTGATTCAGATCCCGGAATTTCTGCTCTTGTTCGGCGAGAATGGTGTTCAGTTGTTGCGCCTGTTGGGGAGACAATCCCAATTCTTTGGTGAATCGCTCCACGACTTCGCCGCGGCTGGGGCGAGCGCCGGAGTGTGAATGCCACAGAAAATATCCCTTGGACTCCAGAAAACGATGTCCTATGCCTCCGGTGGCCACTCCCAGAATGAAGATCAGCACCAGCAGGGCCACAAACTTCAATCGCGCTTCAGCCATGAGGATCGCCTCGTCTCTCTATTTTTTCTGCTCCGGGGTTTTGGGCAGTGCACGCGCGGGCGCGGGCGGCATGGACTGCTGTCGATCGCGCTGCAAAAGTTGCTGCAACAACTGGTCCCGATTAGTGCTGACTTCTCCGATCAGCACGTCGCGGAAAGCGTCGGTGGCGCCGGGCGCTTCCATGTACGTATCGATGGCCAACTGATTATCATTCAAGCGCGGGCCGGAGATGACGTTGATGCCGATCATCAAGGCCAGAATGATGGCGACGCCCACGGCAAAACGCAGTGCCAGGTCGCGGACCACCATCCACGAGAAGGTTCGTGAGCGCTCGCGTTCGATCGACTGCCACAGCGTCGAGAAAAAGTGCGAGGACGCGGGGAGGTCCGACGGCGGAAACGCCGTGCGCGCGACGAGTTGCGCAAATCGCGCCTCATCGAGCGCTCCCCGGCAGGCCGCGCACGTCCGCGCATGAGCTTCGAACGCTTCCTGCTCACGGCCTTCCAGCCGCTCCGCCAGCGCGTCTTCCAAAAGGTTTTTCCAATGTTGACAAATCATAGGCGACCTCCCTTCGATGCTGCTGCCATCTCCTGCGAGGCCCTCTCCCGCGACTTTTCGTGAATCGCGCGCAACTTGTGCCGCGCGCGCATCAATCGAATCTTGACATTACTCTCCGAAATCTTAAACAACCGGCTCAATTCCTGGACCGACGCGCCGTCCACTTCCTTCAACACCAGCAGCGCCCGATCTGCTTCCTTCAATTCCGTCAGCAAGCGCAGCGCCACCTGCCGTGAAATCACGCGCTTCTCGGCGCTGGGAACGGCGCGCGCCGGCGCCGGCTGCAACGTCACATTGGCTTCTTCCGGATTCATCGCATCCAACTCAATCGCGCCCTTGTGCCGCTTCCGCTGCCGCAGATAATCGAAGCATTGGTTCACCGTAATGCGTTCGACCCACACCGCAAAAGCGCCTTGAAAGTGATAGGAACGAATCGAGAAGTACAGCTTCGAAAAGACGTTCTGCGCCACGTCTTC
>CAZIDA010000009.1:0-18845 GCA_964537865.1 uncultured Acidobacteriota bacterium | reverse complement strand
ATCCCCCTGTGGTGCAAGAAAACCGGGCACGAGTACCTCGGCAATATCGCCGAGGCGGGCTACTGGCGGATCTTCGTGAAGAGAACCAAGTGAAAGGGGATGCCATGTCTGCGGTTCACAGCCACGATCCCGGTCCCCGCATCCTGGTCTTCTCCACCAATTCCATCAGCGATCCAGGCATTGACTTGGCAGGGAGCGCCCACATGCATTACTCACCGGGGGTGGTCACGATCCCTGTGCCGTGTTCGAGCGGCATCCGACCCAGTTGGGTCTTGCACGCCATCGAGGCCGGTTTCGATGGTGTCTTCATCGCCGCCGACGGCACCGACTGCGCCTACGTGCCAGATTGCACCACCCGCACGGGAAAGGTGGTGGATGAGGCGCAAAGGCTCCTGAAGGATAACGGCCACGATCCAAGGCGCCTCAATATGGCGGCTATCTGTGGGGTTTGCGCCGAGTCCTTCGTTTCCCACATGGAGAAGCTGGGTGCGGATTTGAAGCGGCTCGCGGATGAAAGGGAAAGGCAGAAAGAGGTAAAGCCATGAGCTACGACGTTCTCGTGGTGGGCGGCGGCATTGCCGGCATGGAGTCGGCCTTGAACCTGGGTGATATGGGATTCAAGATTCTGCTGGTCGAGAAGGAGGCCAGCATCGGCGGGAAGATGATCCTTCTGAGCAAGGTTTTTCCGACGCTGGACTGTGCGAGTTGCATATCGACCCCAAAGATGGCGGCCACCTCCCACCACCCGAATGTCACTGCGATGGTTCACAGCGGCGTGGAAAATATCGTCCGGCGGGAGGATGGGCGCTTTCAGGTGAGCATCAAGAAACGCGCCACCTACGTTAACCCGTCGGCCTGCACCGGTTGCGGCGAGTGCGAGTTGGCATGCACGGTGGCCTCGCCGGACGAATTCAACGCGGACCTCGTCCTCAGGCGAGTTGCGCATATCCCTTTTCCTCAGGCCGTTCCCAAAAAGGCCCTCATCGAGCGCGCGGGCACGCCGCCGTGTAGTTTCGAGTGCCCTGCGGGAGTCAAGGCGCATGGCTATATCGCCCTGGTCCGAGCCGGGCGTTACGAGGAAGCTTTCGCGCTGCATATGGAAGACGCGCCGCTGGTGGGAAGCCTGAGCCGGGCGTGCTACGCTCCTTGCGAAGGCGCTTGCACGCGGGGCAGCCTGGAAGGGCCGCTTTCCATCCGCGGCATCAAGCGCTTCCTGGCGGACCGCTATTACGCCGCGCACCCGGAACCGGAGTACGGCCCGCCTGAGCGGCGGTCCGGCAAGAAGGTGGCGGTTGTGGGCTCCGGGCCGGCGGGTCTTTCGGCGGCCTACTTTCTGGCTAAAGAGGGGCACGATGTGACAATCTTCGAGGCCGCGCCCGAAGCGGGCGGCATGCTGCGCTACGGAATCCCCGCCTACCGCCTGCCACGCGAGGTGCTCGACCGCGACATCAAGAACGTAACAGCCTTGGGTGTCACCATCCTGGTGAACCAGCAGGCGGCTTCCGCAGGCAGTCTGTTGGATCGGGGCTTTAACGCCGTCTTCGTTTCAGTGGGCACGCGGGAGAGCCAAAGGCTCGGGGTGCCCGGCGAGGATCTCGACGGCGTGATGAGTTGCATGGATTTTCTGGTCGCCGCCAACACGGGCCAGATTGACGACTTAAAAGGGAAATCCGTCATCGTCGTCGGCGGGGGCAACTCCGCGATCGATCCTGCCCGGCTGGCCCTCCGGCTGGGTGCCGCGAAGGTCACGATCATGTACCGGCGCAGCCGCCAGGAAATGCCCGCCCACGACTGGGAGGTGCGGGCGGCGCTTGAGGAAGGAATTCAGCTCCAGGAGTTGAGGACGCCGGTGCGATTCCTCGGCGAGAACGGCCGCGTGAAGACCATTGAAGCGCAGACGATGCGTTTGGGTGAGCCCGATGCCAGTGGACGGCGGAGGCCTGTTCCAGTCGAGGGGTCCGAGAGTGCCGTTCCGGCCGACCTCGTGGTCATTTCCATCGGCCTGATGCCGAGCACCGCTCCCTTTGCCGGTGAACTCGCTTGCCACAAAAACGGTACCCTCTGCGTCAACGAGAGGACGCTCGAAACCTCGCTGCCCGGCGTTTTCGCTGGTGGCGACGCTGTGACCGGGCCTTCCATGATCGTCCAGGCGATCGCCCAGGGCCACCGGGCCGCCTTCCATATCCACCATTATCTGTTGGGAGAGGCTCTGGCGAACGTGGTTTTCAACGACCGGCTGTCCGTCATGGACAAGGCAGAGGTGCTCCAACGGGAGCAGGGCGCCACACGCCGGGAGCGGTCGGTTCTTCGGGAGCTTCCTCCCGCGGAGCGCATCCTCGGCATTGTCGAAGTCGAGCAGGGCTTTAGTGAAGAGGAAGCGCGGGCGGAAGCCGCGCGCTGTCTCGATTGCGGCGTCTGTTCCGAGTGCCACGCCTGCGTACGCGCTTGCCCGGCTGGCGCTATCGATTTCAGCATGCGGGATCAGGAGATGAATGTGGATGTGGGCGCGGTGGTGGTGGCCAGCGGTTTCCGGCTTTTTGACGCCAGAGCCAAAAAGGGCTATGGCTATGGCCGCTATCCCAACGTGATCGACGCTATGCAGATGGACCGCATCCTGGCGCCTACCCGCCCTTACAACGCGGTCGTCCGGCCCTCGGACGGTAAAGTGCCCGACAACATCGCTTACGTACTCTGCACCGGATCCCGCGACTGCACACTGGACAACCGCTTCTGCTCGCGAGTCTGCTGCATGTACTCGCTCAAGCAGGCGCAACTCATCCTGGGCGCTGTGGCCTTAGCCGACGTCACGATTTACTACATCGACATCCGGGCCTTCGGCAAGGGATATGAGGAATTCTTCCAGCAGGCTCGGGACATGGGCGTGATGTTTGTGAAAAGCAAGGTAGGCGAAATCCGCGAGGAAGAGGACGGCAACCTGACGCTGACCTATGAAGACATCGAAGGAGGCGGCGGGCACCGCCGGGCGACCCACGACCTCGTCGTTCTTTCCGTGGGCTTGCTTGCCAACCCGGAGCCAGCAAGCCTGTTTGCCGGGGGACAACTCCAGATGGACCCATTCTCCTATGTGCGGGAGCCTGAAGAAGATCTCGACCCCGGCAGAACCAGTATTCCCGGCGTCTTCGTCGCCGGGACTGCGGCCGGTGTTCGCGACATTCCGGACACCATCCTGCACGCCGGCGCGGCGGCTGCCCAGACCGCAGCCTACCTCCAGCGGGGGAGGGCCCACCAATGAGCGGCGAGAAGAGAAAGATTGGCGTCTTCATCTGCCACTGCGGCGGCAACATCTCCGACTATGTCGACGTGGAACAAGTGCGTGCGGCCGCCGAACAGGAGCCGGGCGTGGCGGTGGCAAAGACCACCATGTTCGCCTGCTCCGACGCAGCGCAGCAGGAGATGGTTGAAGCGATTCAGAAAGAGGGACTCGACGGCATTGTCATCGCTTCCTGCTCGCCGAAACTCCATCTGTGCACCTTCCGGTCGATGGCCGAGAGGGCGGGGCTCAATCCCTACCGCTACGTGCAGGTGAACTTGCGCGAACAGTGTTCTTGGAGCCATCGGGAGGACAAAGAAGGCGCCACGGAGAAGGGCACGGTTCTGGTGCGCGCGGGTGTGGCCAGGGCTGGACTCAGCCAGTCGCTCGAGAATTTCCGGGTCGAGACGCTCCCCGCCGTCCTGGTCATCGGTGCCGGCGTAGCCGGCATGCGCGCCGCACTGGCGCTCGCCGACCTCGGATTGGCGGTCCACGTCGTCGAGAAGGCCGAGCGGCCAGGAGGATGGACCTCAGCTTTGGGCGCGACTTTCCCCAACAACGGGGAAGGATCTGAAATGATCGTGACGCTCCGCCAAGTTTTCGAAAAGCGCGAGACGATCACCTTGTACACGGGCGCCGAAGTCATCGAGCGGAGTGGAAGTGTCGGAAGCTTCACCGTAAAAGTGCGCCTGTCGACCGGCGACACGCTTACCTTGCAGGCCGGAGCCGTGATCGTGGCGACGGGATTCGATTCGTACGCTCCAGCGGACGGTGAATTTGGCTATGGCCTGCCCGGCGTTGTCACCCTGCCCGAATTCCGGCGTCTCCTCCAAGAGACCCGTGGGCCGCTGATCGTCAATGGCCACCGGGTCAAAACAATTGCCTATGTTTACTGTGTCGGCAGCCGCCAGGAGGCGGACGCGGATCATCCGAAGGCGCATGCCTATTGCAGCCGCTACTGTTGCACCGCCGCCGTGCATACCGCCACCCTGGTAAGCGAACTCGATCCTTCCATCAACCAGTACCACCTCTACCGGGACATGCGGACTTATGGAAAGAATGAATTGCTTTACGAGGAGGCGGGGCGTAAAGGGTCCGTTTTCGTGCGATGGGACCCGAACGAGCCGCCAGAGATCCAGATGGAGGATGGACGCCTTGCCGTCTCGGTAGCGGACATGTTGGACGGAGGCGACCGCATGGAAATCCCGGCAGACCTGGTGGTTCTGGTGGCCGGTATGGTTCCTCGACCTAACGAGGTCCTGGTGAACACCCTGAAGCTGCCGCTGGGGAAGGACGGCTTCTTCAACGAGATCCATCCAAAGCTTCGCCCCGTCGAGACCGTTGTCAATGGCGTCTTCATCGCCGGCGCGGCTCAGGGGCCCAAGACGATTGCGGAAAGCGTGGCCTCGTCGCTAGCGGCGGTCACCAAGAGCGCCGCCTTGCTACTCAAGGGTTACGTTGACCTGGAGCCCTTCGTGGCGCGTGTGGACGCTGATCGTTGCACCGCTTGCAACGAGTGCCTCGCCGCCTGCCCCTATGAGGCTCTGGAAAAAACCGTGGTGGACGGACGGCAGTTAGTGCGAGTGGTAGCGTCCCTCTGCAAAGGGGGCGGAGCCTGCGTACCGGTCTGTCCAGAGGGGGCGATTGACATTGTCGGCTATACTGATCGCGAGGTGATGGCCATGATCGATGCCCTCGCCGGGGAGGCGGTTCATGCCTGAGATGGTCCGCAACCGCAGAGAAGTCCTTCGCGATTCCTTCCCCATGCAGGACCGCATCGTTGCCCTGCTCCGCGAAGGTCCGCAAACCGTTCCTGACCTCGCCGCAGCGCTCCGCGCCCCCAGCCACGAAGTGCTCCTATGGCTCGCGGCGATGCTGCGCTACGGAACCGTCGAAGCAAAGGGAAAGCCCAACCAGGAGGGCTATTACACCTATGCGCTCAAGGAGGTGGAACCGTGAGCGTGCGTGTGGATCCCAACCTTCACCGGGAAATCGCCAGCTTTGGGGGCCATGACGTGGATGTTTGCATGAACTGCGGCAATTGCACCGCCGTCTGCCCACTCGCTGAAGAACCGGGAGCCTCTTTCCCCAGACGGATCATTCATCTGTTGCAAGTGGGGCGCGTGGATAAGCTCTCGCAAACCGCAGACCCATGGCTGTGTTATTACTGCGGGGAGTGCTCCGAGAGTTGTCCGCGCAACGCAAACCCGGGGGAAACGATGATGGCCACGCGGCGCTATCTCACAGCTCGCTACGACTGGACAGGGCTGGCGGGACTATTCTATAAGTCAGCAACGGCAGAGATCACCGCCCTCGCGCTGGTGGGGCTTTTCGTTGTGGCGCTCTTTGCTTTCTTCCACGGGCCGGCGGTGACAAACCGCATGGAGCTCAACACCTTCGCCCCCGTCCGCTGGGTGGAACTCGGGGATTTGGTAATGGCGGCTGTTCTTTCTTTCTTCCTGCTCACCAACGCCTTTCGCATGGCGTGGGGCTTCATGGGTGGGGCTGAGATGCTGAAGATTTCGCCGCTGCTTTATCTCCGACAAATTCCCATCTTTTTGGTCCACTTCTTCACACAGAAGCGCTGGCGCCGCTGCGGTTCCGAACAGAGCAAGAGCCGCTGGCTGACGCACGTAATCTTGGTGAGCGGCTATCTCAGCATGCTCACGCTCGTGCTTGTTCTTCTGCGGTGGTTCCAGACCGATGCGGTCCATCCCTTTTACGACCCCCAGCGGCTGTGGGGATATTACGCTACGGCAGCCCTCCTGTATGCCACGGTGGATTTCATGATCGTGCGGTGGCGCAAGGCGGATCCCATGCACCGCTTTAGTGAGGCGAGCGACTGGATCTTCCTGGTTATGCTTTTCCTCACGGCCCTCACGGGCATCACCATGCATGCGCTGCGAATCGCGGGTCTTCCCCTGGCCACGTACGTTGCTTACGTCATTCACTTGGCCATTGCCGTGCCCATGCTGGTGGTGGAAGTCCCCTTTGGCAAATGGGCCCACCTCCTTTACCGGCCTTTGGCGCTTTACCTCACGTCAGTCAAGGAGGCGGCAGCGGCCCGCGCTAAACTAGCTGTCCCGGCAACGGCGGAAAGGTGAACGGGACGCTGCAAAACTTTTAGCAAGAAGCTAACGTTTATTGGAGAAACAGTTAAATATGCCTGATACAGAGAATACGACAACCGACAAAATCATCAATATCGCTACCGATGCGGTGGCGGGGTTGAATTGCCAGAAATCTATTTGACGGAGTGCTTGAATGCCAGCGGATCAAGAAGAACAGCAGGCGGAAAAGATAGCCATCATAGCCACGCACGGCGTGGAAGACCCCGAAAGAGCGTGTCTTCCTTTCGTGGTAGCCGATGCTGCGCTAGCCATGGACGTTCAGGCGGTCGTCATTCTTCAAGGCACGGCGGTCACCCTGGCCAAGAAGGGATGCTACGAGCATGTCTTTGCGGCGGGGCTCCCCCCCTTGAAGGACCTTGTGGATTCCTTCATCCAGCAGGGTGGAACTTTGCTGGTTTGCTCGCCTTGCCTGAGCGAGCGCAAGATCACCAAAGAGATGCTCGTGGACACCGCCCAACCCATCAAGGCGGCCCGGGTTGTTACCGAAGTGCTCGAAGCGAAGGCCACGCTGAATTATTGAGGCAGGAAGGAGAAAGCCATGTCGGTTATTGCAATATCGAGAGGTTCGTTGAGCGCGGCAAGGAAGCTGGCGGAGGGTCTGGGCACAAAGTTGGGAAGCGCCATCATTACGCGCGAACAAGTCCTGGAAGCCGCCGAACGCTACGGAATCGCGGAGACGGGCTTGGAAATGAGGCACATCGTGGCGCAACATCCGCCCGGGTTCTGGGAAAACTACGCCGATGCCCGCAAACACTATCTTGCGTGTTTCAAGGCGGCGCTCTTTGACTTCGTTCTCCAGGGTCCCATCATCTATCATGGCAACCTTGCCCATTTCCTTTTGAACGAGGTGCCCTTCGTGCTGAGGGTACGGGTAAACGCGCCATTGGCGAACCGAGTCGAGGCGATGATGGCTGAGTTAGGGATGTCCAGGCAGGATGCCATGCTCAGGATTAAAACCATCGATAAGGAAAGGAGGCGGTGGACGGAGTTCCTCTACGACGTGGACGTGATGAACCCCGTCCACTTCGATGTTGTCCTGAACCTCAGGAGAATGACCATCCAGGATGGCATTCAGATGATCACTGCCGCGCTGGAGAATGAGCGGTTCCGCCGGACGGAGGAGGCACTCAAGGCCGTCCGGGACATTCACCTCGCCGCGATCGCCCAGATCCGGCTCATGAGCAACCCCGATACCTACGGCCTCGATTTGAATTTGGAGGCCGATTCCTCCGCGGGCAAGGTTACGGTGATCGGGCGCTTTCCCGTAGGCAATGCCAAGATGATCGAGAGTGAGATTCGTTCAGCACTGTCGGGGCTCGGATTGGTCAAGGAAATTGAAGCGCGCGTCAAAGTAGGGTAGAGGTTTGCGTTTCTTCAGTTCGTGCAAGATCCTCAGGGAAGGGCGTTATGTCTGAAGGGCAAAAGCTGGTTTACATCTTTACCGCTGCTGGAGATCGGGCAGAAGATGCCGTCACAGGATTTACCCTGGCAACGGTCGGCCTCTCCATGGGCCACGAAGTTACCATCATTCTTCTTGGCTACGGGACGCTGCTTGCCAAGAAGGGCTATGCCGAGACCGTGCACGCACCAGCACGGCAGCCGCTTAAGACGCTCCTTACGGACTTCCTCGCAAGTGGCGGAAGAGTTCTCTGCTGCATCCCTTGCATCAAAGGACGAAAGATGGATGCGGGAGACCTTGTCGAAGGCGTTGAGCCATGTACCGCGCTCACTGTCAGCGAGGAGATTGCAGCATCCGACAAGGTGATTTCGTTTTGACGGAGTCAAAGATAAAGATAAGGGTGCGAGGACCGTCACGCCGCCACACTCGACACCTTCGATCAGGTCCTTTTCCTTTATGCCCACCATCGGGAAAGCCGCCAAGCACGCGATCATTTTCGCGCCCCCATCCTGCACGACCTTAAGGAACTCGGGAAGCGTCTTGGGCGCACCCGGCAGCAAAATCTTCTCCGCGCCGCCCTTGCGAATGATGTTCAGCCCGCTCATCGTGAAGAACAGCGTGAGCTCCATCTCGGTGGCCAACGCGCCGGAACCCAACTTCCAATCCCGAAAGGTCGCGGCGGAAGCCTGCAAGCAAGGGCTTTGAGTCTTACCCGAACGTCGAATGGTTGCAGGCCTGCTACCGCCGCAATGAGGGGGGGTAGCTCTTTAGCTATGGGCGAGCGTGCGGATGTTCGCGATGCGCGGTCTAAATCCGAGTTGATTTGGCAGAACGTTTGCTAAAAACAAGAATGAAATGTCTGTCGTCACCATTTCTCGAGGCACGTTCAGCGGCGGCAAACGGCTCGCCGAATGTCTGGCGGCGCGTCTGAAATATCGCTGCATCGACCGGGACGTGATCGTCGAGAAAGCGGCCGCGTGGGGAGGCACTCAAGAAGAACTCAGAGCCGCATTGGACAAACCGCCGTCCTTCTTGGAACGCTTCAGGTATAAGCGGTACCTTTACTTGGCGCTGGTTCAGGCCGCCCTCGCCGAAAAGGTTCGGGGCGGGGAAGTTGTCTATCATGGCCACTGCGGACATTTGCTCTTGAAAGGCGGAACGCCCGTGCTGCGAGCTCGGATCATCGCCCCGTTGGAGCAACGCGTCTCGATGGCGCAGGACCGCTTGAAACTCGGCCGCAGCGAGGTGATCGCTTATATCACAAGGATAGATCACGACAGAAAGAAGTGGGCCCACTACTTGTACGGAGTGGATTGGGAGGACGCTTCGCTTTACGACCTCGTGATCAACCTCGAGTACGTCGATATCGAACAGGCCTGCGACCTTCTCGCATCGGCGGTGACATCGGGACGGTGCTTTCATTTCGACAAAACGTGCCGGGACGCCATGAATAATCTCGCCCGCGCCAGCCGCGTCAAAGCGGAACTTGCGTTGAATCCTGCCACCTCCAACCTGGAACTTGATGTTTCCTGCGAAGACGGCGAGGTGAGGGTCAAGGGCAAGGTTTTCGACACGGAGCAGATTGAGCACATCGAGCGCATCGCCAAAAGTGTGGAGGGAGTGAGCAGCGTCAATCTGAATGAACTTGCTCCACCAATCACGACGTGAGTGAGCGGCGGTGAGAAGGCATGGCGGAAACGGCTGTCCTGGTGTGGCGGTTAGAGGACAGGCAGCCATTCGTCTTCGCTGAGACCGAGCGCTTCAGCGTACAATGCGGCGGGCGTGTTCAGATAAAGCTCATCGTTTCGATCGGGGCCCACCAGCACGATCGGACAAGGCATCCGGTTAACAAACTCCGTGATCGGTCGCTCGCCGAACAGGCATCCGGAATGCTCGTACGCCAGCACGAGCACGTCATAATCCTTGCGGATCAACAGGCACCGGCGCAGCTCCGGATCCTCGTTGCCTTTACAGAAGCGGAATCCCACGTTCAAGAAATCTCCGAGCAAATCGTCATAGTACAGCCGCGCCTTGCGCTCGAATTCAATCTCCTCGCTTTCACTCACTGGCTGGTCCTCGCCGCGTCGTCCTCGGGTGCTGTGCTTTCGGTAAGGAGAATCAGGGAAGATGAAGATATTCAAACGAACGTCGTGACATTGGGCCAGCCCGAAAGCAAACTCGAACGCCCAATCGCCCACTTCGCTAAAGCAGGAGCAATAACCAACCCCACTTAGCCGTCGGACCGTCATGAGTGAACCGCCATTGTAAGAAGAGCAACCCGGATTCCAATCATCCAGCCGCGGCTTTGGCCTCGAAGATGCGCTCAACTCAGATGGAAAGTAGAAAGGCGGTGACTCGAAGAGGGCATCGCGGGCGATGGGGACGAGCGTGTGTGTACTCCGAGAGAGTTTCGGGGGGCTTGATGATGAGGGCGTAGGCTCAGCGCGCGGCATGAGAATTCGACCTGGTTGGCGCGATATCGAGGATCAAGTTCTGATCGGCGAAGCGGGGAATCAACGAAGCGATGGCAAACAGACGCCGGTCGCAGTTCCGCTACTCCCTGGGCCTGACTGAAAGAGGCCCGCGCAACCCTGGATTCATAAACGAAGACGCGCCCCGTCGCTGCATGTCATCGCAAAGAGCGGCAGCGTGTCTGCTGTCGATTTGCTGAGAATGAAAATCCGATCCGTCTTGGAAAGGAGGGAAGAAGCCATGGAAAACGAGAAAGAGCGCATGAAGATGGCTATCCTCGACATGGTTCGCGGGGCGCCTCAGCAGCGGCTCAGGCCGTATGACCTGGAAAAGAGCCTCTCGCACAAAATGGAAGTGGCCAAGCGCACCGTCAAGGATGCGGTCAGGAACCTCGTGGACGAAGGGCGTCTGACGTTCACATATCGTGACCCCACAAGCTATCTCGAATTGCCGGGACCGGCCTCCTAACGGGAATTCCGCTGCGAGCCGGATTTCCTGCCGATAGACCGCGGAACATCGAGACCGAGTGATTTGATTTTGCGGAAGAGGGTGGTCATGTGGATTCCGAGCTGACGCGCGGTTTCCAGTCGGTTCCAGTTGTTGCGCTGCAAGGCGCTCAACAGGAACGCGGCTTCCAGTTGATGCAGGCCGCCGCGAGGAGGCGAGCCGATGGCGCCGGGACAAGGCGGAACGTCCGACAAGTGCCGCAGCTCGATTTGTCCGGAGCGGCACAGCACGAACGCGCGTTCAATAATGTTTTGGAGTTCGCGAACGTTTCCGGGATAGTGGTAGGACATCAAGCACGAAAGCACTTCGTCGGACACGCCGGTGATGGACTTGTCCTGAAGGAGATTGAACCGCGAAATGAAATGTTCGACGAGAAGCGGCACGTCCTCTCGGCGATCGCGAAGCGGCGGAATCTGAAGTCTCACGACGTTGATTCGATAGTACAGATCGTCGCGAAACTTGTTCGCTTGAACCAACTCTTCCAGCTTCTTGTTGGTGGCGGCGATCATGCGCACATCCGCCCGCACCGATTCCGTCGCTCCCAGCGGTTCGTACACGCGCTCTTGCAAAAAACGCAACAGCCGAATTTGCAAGGCCGGTGACACATCGCCGATCTCGTCCAGGAACAAACTTCCGCCCTCCGCCGCGGCCACGCGCCCGGGCTTGTCTTTGCGGGCATCGGTGAAGGCGCCCGCTTTGTAACCGAAGAGTTCCGATTCGAGAAGCGTGTCCGGCAACGCTCCGCAGTTCACCGCGACGAAGGGCTTCTTGGCGCGAGGGCTGAGGTTGTGAATCGCCCGCGCGAACAATTCCTTGCCCGTACCGGTTTCTCCTTCGATCAACACGGTGCTGGGCGTCTCCGCAATCGCCGGCAGAATCTCGAACAGTTGCCGCATGCGGTGATTCGAGCTGAGGATGTCTTCGCGGCGGTAGTCGCGCTGCAGTTGTTTGCGCAATTGTTCGATCATCGTGAGATCGCGGAACGTCTCCACGCCGCCGACGATGTTGCCCCGGTGATCGCGGAGGAGGGCGGTGGTGATGCTGATCGGCTTGCGATTGCCGGCGGCGTCGAGAATCGTCACTGTCTTGTCGATCACCGGCAAGCGCGTCTTAATAGTTTGCCGCAGCGCGCATTCCCCCTCACAGATGTTGGCGCGGAAGATGTCGCGGCACGGCTGTCCGATGGCGCGCTCTCGCGAAATGCCGATGATCTTCTCCGCGGCGCGATTGAAGGAGGTGATCCGCCAGTCTGCATCGACGGTGAAGACGCCTTCCGTGATCGAATCGAGAATGGTGGTTTGCGCGTCGGCTTCGTTTTCGACGGGCATTTCGTCAGCCTCCTCTTGCTAGGGCGATTGCCGTCGATGGCACTCTCGCGGCTGCAAGCTGTGGGATGATTCTAAAGCAGAGCCTTGCCTCGCGCCTATTATTTTTCGCGTCAAGTCACCCGCAAAATGACGCAAGAGTGAAAGGGCGCGCCCTCGCTTATCCCACAAATTGTGCTGCTCTCAGGATTCACCACAAGCAACTATCAGAAGAAGTGGGGCAAGTGTAAGATTTCCCTTGACATGGGTATTGGCTCTTGAATATAGTTTGGTGGTCAAAAGTGGTACAAAGTAGACTTTTTTAGCCAAGCAAGACTCAAGCGTTCGCCTTCGCAAGTGAATTTAATTCTTTAGAGCGGTTCTTGGATCTCCCCGATGCTGCGCGGAAACTATTTGGCCACAGTCGACGCGAAAGGGCGCCTGAAAATTCCAGCAGTTTTCCGCGCAGCAATTTTAGAAGATTACAGCAGCGAGTTTTACGTCACCAGCCTGAATGGCGATTTTGTTCGGATTTATCCGATGTCGGAATGGGCGAAGATTGAGGAGAAGCTGGCGCGCCTGCCTTCTTTCAACGCCACGAAAAAGAAATTCTTGAATCGCACCAATTATTTCGGTCAGGTCGTGGAAATGGACCCCCACGGACGCGTTCTCATTCCTCCGCATTTGAGAGACTCGGCGCAAATGAGAAAAGAAGTCGCGGTGCTGGGCCAGTTGACTTACCTCGACGTTTGGAACAATGAACGATTCATCAGCGACATCAAAAGCAATCCGTTGACGGAAGAGGACGAGAAAATCCTCGATGACCTCGGCATTTAAATGGATGACGGTTTCCCCCATCGCCCGGTGTTGCTCGAAGAAGTGTGGCGTTATTTGGTCTGGCGCAGTGGGGGGACTTATGTGGACGCCACCGTGGGGGCAGGCGGACACGCGGAAGTTATTCTGGAGCGCGATTCGACGGCGCGCGTGTTTGGCTTCGACGCCGACGCCTCCGCCATCGAAATAGCGCGCGCCCGGTTGGAGCGATTCGGCGGGCGTTTCCAAGCAGTTCATTTGAACTTCACCGATATGGGCAGCTTTCTTCAAGATCAAGACATCCAGTGGGTGGATGGAGTTCTCGCCGATTTGGGAGTCTCCTCGATGCAATTGGATGGCGCGGAGCGCGGATTCAGTTTTTTGCGCGAAGGTCCGCTGGACATGCGCATGGATATGCGACAACGGGAATGCGCCGCGGACGTGGTGAACTCCGCTTCGGAGAAGGCGCTGGCGGATTTGATTTTTCAATATGGCGAAGAGCGCTACTCCCGCCGCATCGCGCGGGCGATTGTGGCGCGCCGTCCCATCACCACGACCACGCGGTTGGCCGAAGTGGTGGCGGGGTGTTTTCCGCGTTCGCAACATCGGCGGATTCATCCGGCCACGCGCACCTTTCAGGCGCTGCGCATCTACGTGAACGACGAACTGAATCGCTTACCCGAGTTTCTGAATGAAATTCCGGCGCGTTTGGTCCCCCGGGGTCGCGCCGTGATCATCAGTTTTCATTCTCTGGAAGATCGGCTGGTGAAGCAAGCGTTCCGCGAGTGGCAACGTCAGGCCCTGGCGCGAATCTTGACGCCGCATGTGGTGAGGGCCGATGAATCGGAACAGGAAATGAATCCGCGCAGCCGCAGCGCCAAGCTGCGCGCGGTGGAAAGACTCGGTGCTCGGCCCGAAGTGAAAGAATGAATTGAGGTGCTCCTCATGAACGACATTTTTTACATTAAGCCGGTGGACAATTCCCGCATCTCCAAGCCCGTGGATTTGCGGTTGAGCGCGCAGCTCGTTTCCTGGCTGGTGGTGGCGACGATCCTGGCGATGGCCCTTTTGTTCAAGGCCTGGGAGAGCGTGCAGATCCGCCAACTGGGTTACCGCATTGAAGCGGTGCGGTCGGAAACCGACGGCCTTCAGCAGGAGAACCATCTCTTGCTGGTGGAGCGCGCGGCGCTGAGGAGCCCGCAACGCATCGATAACATCGCCCGCGACATGCTCGGCATGACGCTTCCTTCGCCGCAACAAGTCATCATGCTGGATGCGACGCATACGGGCAGCGATCAAGTCATGGCGCAAGTTCGCAGCGCCGACGCGCCCATGGCGGCCAAACGACGGACGACCGAATAGGGCGGCGAAGCGACTCGCGATTGTCTTCGTCCGCACCCGACTCTTGAAACCCGTGAGCACTCTTCATGTCCTCTCAGTTCAAAAAGACCGCGCGGACCCGAATCTTGGTTCTGGCGATTGCGATGTTCGTGTGGTGTATCGCCATCGTCGGTCGCTTGATCGATCTGCAAGTGCTGAGGCATGCCGAGCTGCTCGATAAGGCCCTGCGGCAACAGCAGCACGTCATCCATTTGGTTCCGCGCCGCGGCGACATTTTCGACCGCGAGCATCGCGAATTGGCGATCAGCGTCGACGTCGATTCGCTGGCGGCGTGGGGCAGCCAAATCAAAAATCCCCCCGCCGTCGCACGCACCCTCGCGCCCATCCTTCAAATGGATTCCCGGGAAATTGAAACGAAGCTTGTTTCCACCCGCGGATTTGTGTGGATCAAGCGGAAGCTCGACAAACCCGATGCCGATCGAATCCGGGCGCTGAACATTCCCGGACTGCAGTTCATCAAAGAGAGCAAACGCATTTATCCCAAACTGGATTTGGCGTCGCAGGTTCTGGGTTACGTGGGACTGGACAACGAAGGCCTGGGCGGCATCGAGTATTACTACGACGACAAGATCAGGGGATTGCCGGGCCGCCTTTTCGTACAGGTGGATGCGCGCCGGCAGCGCTATGCCAGCAAAGAAGTCGGCGGCGCCGGCGGTGACAACGCCGTTCTCACCATCGACGAAAATATTCAATACATCGCGCAGAAGGCCCTCGATGAAGCGATGGATCAAACCCATGCGGAAGGCGGCAGCGCCATCGTCATGAATCCGCACACCGGCGAGATTTTGGCGCTGGCGAATGCCCCCGACTTCAATCCCAATCGTTATCGCGCTTACAGTCCGGAGACTTGGAAGGACCGCGCGGCGCAGTCCATCTACGAGCCCGGATCGGTTTTCAAAATCGTGACCGTGTCGGCGGCCCTCCAAGAAGGCTTGGCGAATCCCGACGAGGTGGTCGATTGTCAGATGGGCTCCATTGTCTTGGCCGGACATACCATTCACGATCACGAGCGCCTGGGACTGCTGACGGTGACGCAAATCATCGTGAAGTCCAGCGATATTGGCGCCATCAAACTGGGACTGCGACTGGGCAACGATCGGTTTTATCGGTACATCCGCGCTTATGGATTCGGCTCGTTGAGTGGGATCGATTTGCCCGGTGAAGCTCGCGGCATCGCGCGCGATCCCAGCGAATGGTCGAAGATTTCCGTGGGCGCCATCTCCATGGGACAGGAGATTGGCGTGACCCCGATCCAAGTGCTCCGGATGGTGGCGACCATTGCCAACGACGGCCTGATGCCGCGGCCATTCATCACGGAGTCCATCACCGATCCCAATGGAAAGTTGGTCATAGCCAACACGCCGCAGTTCACGCGCGTGGTCAGTCCGCGCACGGCGGTGATGATGAAAAAGATGTTGGAGGACGTGGTGCTGGAAGGAACTGGCCGGCGGGCGAGGCTGGATGGTTACACGGCCGCCGGAAAAACCGGCACGGCTCAAAAGGCCGATCCCCAAACCGGACGATACTATCTCGATAAATACGTGGCTTCCTTCGCGGGCTTCACGCCGGTCAACAATCCGGTGTTGGCGATCATTGTGGTGCTGGACTCTCCGGTGGGGCCGCACCAAGGCGGCCAAGTGGCAGCGCCGGCGTGGAAAGAAATCGCCGAACAAACGCTGCGATATTTGAATGTGCCTCCGGAGCTGCCGTTGATGCAGGTGGCCAAGAAAACTTCACCGGCGATCTCAAGTGACGATGTCGCCGATTATGAGTCCAACAATCTGCTGGACGCTCCACCCGAAACGAAACCCGCGGCGGCCGCCAAGATTCCGGTGCAGGCGGTCAGTAATCCTTCCGATCCTGGCGGCCCGCGAGTCGAAGAAGAAAAAGTTTTTCAGGCGACGTCGCAAACGGTGGCCGTTCCCAGCCTGATCGGCAAATCGCTTCGGGACGCGGCCTTCGAATGCGAACGAGCGGGAGTGGAGTTGGTGGTAGACGGATCCGGGTTTGTGGTGGCCCAGTCGCCCGCCCCGGGGACGCTGGTGGCGCCTCAATCGAAAATCGTCGCAACGCTTTCTCGGCAACTTTTCAAGGGAACCGATTAACCGATTTTTGAGTTTCTGGCGTGCGACATTTTTTTGGATCGGCGGATTGAAGATGATCGTTGATGCGCCATCTCGCGTTCGCGATCAACGCAGCGGCAAGACGAAAATCCCGCAGGTTTGGGAATAGATGAATCAGCAAAAAGGTATCCCGCTCGATGAACTCCTGAAGGCCATCCGGCCCCTCGAAGTGACCGGCAATCCCGACGTGTCGATTACGGGCGTGGCTTGTGATTCGCGTCGGGTGGAGCGTGGCTCGCTCTTTTTCGCGTTGCGTGGGGAGAAACTTGACGGCAATCAATATATTCCGACGGCCATGGAGCGCGGGGCTTTGGCGGTGGTGACCGATGAGAGCCAAGCAGCGGTTCCACCCACCGCGTGCCGGATCCTCGTCGAGGACCCGCGAAAAGCGTTGGCTGCGGCGGCGGCAGAGTTCTATCGCCATCCGACGGAAGCGTTGTGCCTGGTCGGAATCACCGGGACGAATGGGAAGACGACCACCGCTTATTTGCTTCATTCCGTCTTTCAAGCCGCTCGGAAATGCGCGGGATTGATCGGCACGATTGAATATCGAATCGCCGGTCGATCCATTCCCGCCAAGAACACCACGCCGGAGTCGGTGGATCTGCAAAGTTTCTTCGCGGAGCTGCGCGATCAAGCCTGTCGTCGCGCGGTGATGGAGGTTTCCTCGCACGCGCTGGAAATGCATCGCGTCGACGGATGCCGCTTCACCGCGGCCGTGTTCACGAATTTGACGCGCGATCATCTCGATTATCACCACACCATGGAACGCTACTTTGCCGCCAAGAAGAAACTCTTTTTAGGAACGGGAGGGCCGCCGCCGGAATGCGCGGTTCTCAACGTTGATGATGAGCGCGGCGCGCAATTGGCTTCCGAGCTGCCGATGAGGAAGATCACCTACGGTTTGCACCAGAGCGCGCAGGTTCATCCGGGGCCGGTGAATTATTCCTTCGAGGGCCTCCAGTTTCAAGTCTTCACGCCGAAAGGCTCTTTAACAATCGATTCGCCGCTGGTGGGCGAGCCGAACGTCTACAACATTCTTGCGGCGGTGGCGGCGGACATCGCCTTGGATATCGATATGGCAACCATTGAAAAAGGAATTCGCCAACTGCGATCGGTGCCGGGACGCTTTGAGCGCGTTCAGTGCGGACAACCCTTTGCCGTCGTGGTCGATTATGCGCATACCGACGACGCCTTGCGCAACGTGATCAGCGCGGCGCGGCGATTGACGCGGCATCGCTTGATCACCGTCTTCGGATGCGGCGGAGACCGCGACCGCACCAAGCGCCCGCTCATGGGCGAAGTGGCCGGACGGCTCAGCGACTTCACCATCCTGACGTCCGACAATCCGCGCACCGAAGATCCGCTCCGCATCATCGCGGACGCGGTGGTGGGATTGCAGCGCGCCACGCACGAATACGCCGTCGAGCCGGACCGCGCGCGGGCCATTCGTCGCGCCTTGGAATCGGCGCACCAAGGCGACATCGTGTTGCTCACCGGCAAAGGCCATGAGACGTATCAGATTTTGGGGGACCGAACGATTCCCTTTGATGATCGCGAAGTCGCCCGCGAAGTTTTGAATCAACTCGGTTATACCGTCCCGCCCAAGAATTGATAGAACGTCGGGCCGGTTCATTGGAGGAGCCGAGATGAAATTCCGCCGTGCTAAGATTCCGTTGGGTCGAAGAGATCGCGCTCGAAGCGGTTTGAATTGACGACGCGCTTCATCGACCGGATGAGTTTGCGCCACCTAGAATATGCAACTGACCTTGCGAGAGATTTATGAATTTCTGACGCGCGCCGGCGCGGCCGCCGGGGAGGCCGCGGTCGAGATGAACGCCTTGGTGTCGGGATACTCCATCGACAGCCGCACCTTGAATTCGGGCGATTTGTTTTTCGCCATTCGCGGTCCCCATTTTGACGGACACGATTTCGTCAAGGCCGCTTTTGAGAAGGGCGCCGGCGCGTCGATCGTTGACTCGAAGTGGGCGACTTCGCCGTCGGCCAAAGCGGCGGCGCAGTCACTCGCTCTTCAAAAATTGATTGTCGTCCACGACACGCCGGCGGCGCTGCGGGAGTTGGGCGCGGCGGCGCGAACATGGTGGGGAGGGGAGGTGGTCGCCATCACCGGAAGCGCCGGAAAAACCACCACCAAAGAAATCTGCGCCGCGCTGCTCGCTTCACGCCGGCGGGTTTACAAATCGGAAGGAAATCTCAACAACCTGTTCGGCGCGCCGCTGACGTTGTTGCGCCTCGATGCCGGCGCCGAGATCGCGGTGTTGGAATTGGCGATGTCGGCGCGCGAAGAGATTCGGCAGTTGGCGCGCGTGGCTCGCCCCAACGTCGGCCTGGTCACGAATGTCAATCCGGTGCATCTGCAATTTTTCTCGTCCATCGACGAGATCGCGCTGGCCAAGCGTGAGC
>CAZIDA010000008.1:0-18929 GCA_964537865.1 uncultured Acidobacteriota bacterium | reverse complement strand
CCATCGAAGCGCTGCACGAGCTTGGGCTGAAAGATTTTCAAATCAATCTGGGGCACATGGATTATTTCTCCGGCATCGTTGAGCGCATCGGGTTCGATCCCGTTCAGTTGAGCCGGTTGCGGGAATTGATCGACCTGAAAGACAAAACTTCTCTGGCGCTGGAATTGCAGCGATTGAGATTGAACGCGCATCGCCGCGATCTGATGATGGCGATGCCCGATCTCACCGGGAAACGCGATGTCATTCACCGCGCGCAAGGGTTGGTGACCAACGCGCGATCGCGGGCGGCGCTGGCGCATCTGGCCAAGCTTTTCGATCTGTTGTCGGCGGCCGGATTTTCCGAGCGGCTCACGATTGACTTGAGCGAAGTTCGCGGGATGGATTACTACACCGGACTTCTCTTTCGCGTTTTTGTTCCGGGTCTGGGATTCGAAATCGGCGGCGGCGGGCGCTACGATTCGCTCTTTGCGAATTTTGGACAATCGATGCCGGCGGTTGGATTCTCGTTCAGCTTGGAGCGCTTGATGCAATGCGCGAATCCGCGAGCGCCCCGACGATTTCAATGGAAGATCCGGGGATTGCCGCGAGCGGTGACGGCCGTGCTGAAATCGCGAAATCACCGCGACCGCGCGCGGCTGGAGTGAGTTCGCCTGAATTCGAGACGCGACGTTCGCCATGTTGACTGTGGCCATTGCCAAAGGACGCTTGTTCGATCCCTCCGTTGAGTTATTCAACGCGTTGGGATTTCCCATTCGTGTGCGCGAATCCGAATCGCGCAAGCTGGTGGTGACCGACCGTCGTCGCGCCCTGCGTTTTATTTTCGTCAAGCCGGCCGACGTGCCGGTGTATGTGGAGTACGGCGTGGCCGACCTCGGCATCGTCGGGCGCGACGTTCTTTGGGAAGCGGCGCCGGACGTGCATCAGCCGTTGGATTTAAGGTTTGGCGGATGCCGCATCGTGGTGGCGGCGCTCAAAAGTTTTCAGTCGGTTCGCGGACATGACGGCGTGCGCACGCTGCGAGTCGCCACGAAGTATCCGCGTCTGGCGGCGGAACACTTCACGCGTCACGGAATTCCGGTGGAAATCATTCCTCTGGCGGGATCGATTGAGCTGGCGCCCGTCCTCGGTTTGGCCGACTGCATTGTCGACGTGGCGCAAACCGGGATGACGCTTCAGCAAAACGGACTCAAGGTGATCGAAGTGATCGGAGAATCGACGGCCCGGCTGGTGGTCAATCGGGCCGCCTATCAACTGCGCCGCCAGGAAATTTCAAAACTCTTGGACCAAATCAAGCGCCACATCGACCGGGGAACCCGTCCATGATGGAAATTGTCTCTGCCGCGGAATTCGATCGGCATCCCAAAATTCGGAAGATTTTGTCGCGGCGCCAAGGCGGCGATTCGAAAATTCAACGCGCCGTCGAGAAGATTCTCCGTCGCGTGCGGCGCGAGGGCGACTCGGCGCTTCGAGATTTGACCGAGCAGCTCGATGGCGTCCGTCTTCGCTCGCTTCGAATCCCCGCTGCGGAGATTCGGAAGCAAGCGGGGCGCGCGCCCCGCCGCCTGCGAAAAGCCATCGCGGCAGCGCGGCGACGCATCGAAGATTTCCATCGTAATCAGATCGAAAAATCTTGGCGCGTCGAGCTTGGCGCCGGCGCTTGGGTGGGACAGCGCATTGCGCCTTTGAGCTCCGTCGGCATTTACATCCCCGGTGGAACGGCGGCGTATCCTTCCACGGTTTTGATGAACGCCGTTCCCGCGCAAGTGGCCGGAGTCAAGCGCATCGCCGCAGTCACGCCTCCCCGGACTTTTCAGTCTTCTCCGGCTGTAGCGGCCGCGCTGTGCGAGCTGGGTCTCGACGAAGTGTATGCCGTCGGCGGAGCGCAGGCCATTGCCGCCTTGGCGTACGGGACACGCAGCATTCTGAAGGTCGACAAAATTGTCGGACCGGGAAATCAATACGTCGCTGCCGCCAAGCGCATGGTATTCGGCGCGGTTGACATCGACATGATCGCCGGGCCCACGGAAGTCGTGATCGTCGCCGACGAACGCGCCAATGCGCGATGGGTGGCGGCGGATTTGCTCGCGCAGGCCGAGCACGATCCTCAGGCGTCGGCCATCTGCATCACAAATTCGGAGAGGTTGGCCCATCTCGTCCAACAGCAGGTCGAAGAGTTGATGTGGAATTTGGAGCGGCGTCTGATCTGTCGCGACTCGATTGACGCGTTCGGCGTCGTGATCGTCATTCATAATTTGTCCGAAGCGGAAACGCTGGTCCACCGTTTGGCGCCCGAACACCTGGAGCTGCATTTGAGCGATGCCGAGCCGTTCAGCCGAAAGATCAAGAACGCCGGCGCTATCTTCATTGGATCTTATTCACCGGAGGCCGTGGGCGATTACGTCGCCGGACCGAATCACGTCCTTCCCACGAACGGAACCGGGCAATTCTCGTCGCCGCTGGGCGTTTACGATTTTGTGAAGCGCACTTCCCTGATTCGCTATTCGAAAGAGCGGCTTCAAAAAGATGCGGCGCTCGTCGCCGCGCTGGCGCGTTCGGAACAACTGACCGCTCACGCTCAGAGCGTTGAGATTCGAATGCCGAGTCGCTCCTTCAAGCATACTCGCCGGAGACAGTGAGCCACACATGACGAAAACTTCGACCAATCCATTCGTCGCGAAAGTCCGGCCCAAGGTCCGTGCCCTGGCGCCGTACGCGCTGGAGCACGTCAAGGCCGAGATCCAACTCGACATGAATGAAAATCCGCTCGACATGCCGGCCGAGATCAAAGAAGAAGTGTTGGAGCGGATGCGCCGGCGCGAGTGGACTCGATATCCGGAGCTTGTTCCGCAGCGGCTGCTTGAAAAATTATCCGCCGCCATCGACTGGCCGGTCGACGGACTCGTGATCGGCAACGGATCGAATGAAGTCTTGAAGACGATATTGTCGGCTCTCGCCACCGGGCAGACACGCGTGACGGTGGCGCAGCCTTCGTTTTCGGTCTACCGGCAAATGGTGACGCTCAGCGGCGCAACCTACGCGGAAACGCTGTTGACGCCGGAGCTTCGATTCGATGTCGCGGCCCTGTGCCGCGCTGCTCAGGAATCGGATCTCCTCATCGTGTGCGTGCCGAACAATCCGACCGGCACGGCGCTGGACCTGGAATCGATTCGAGCGATTGTCAAATCAGCCCGCGGATTGGTGATCGTTGACGAAGCGTACCACGAGTTCAGCGAAGCCACCGCCAAGCCGCTCTTGAGCGAGTTTCCCAATTTGATCTTGCTTCGAACTTTTTCGAAGGCCATGGCCATGGGCGGGCTGCGCGTCGGATACATGATGGCCGATCCGGAACTGGCGATTGAAATCGGCAAGGCGAAGTTGCCGTACAATCTGAATTTCATTTCAATAGCGGCGGCGGAAGCGGCGCTCGATCACATTGAACTCCTTCGCGAGAATGTTCGCCGCGTCATCCGATGGCGAGATGAACTGAGCGCCCAGTTGAAACAAGTGCGGGGAGTGGAAGTTTTTCCGTCCGCGTCGAATTTCATTTTGATTCGCACACCGCTGCCCGCGCCGGCGTTGTACGAGGCGTTGTACGGAAGATCGATCTTAATCCGAGATGTCAGCAAAGCGCCGCTGCTCGACCGCTGCCTGCGCGTCACGGTCGGAACGGAAAAAGAAAACCGCGCCTTGGTCGAAGCGCTGAAAGAAACTCTCAAAACCGCGAACGCCGCCAAGGCCCACTGACGCGGGAGGAACCGCATGAAACAAACGCCACGAATCGCAACGGTGGATCGAAAAACAAAAGAGACAGACATTCATCTGAGGCTGAACCTCGATGGAACTGGAAAGTGTCGCGTCCACACCGGCATCAATTTCTTCGATCACATGCTGGCGGGATTTGCCAAGCACGGGTTGTTCGATCTCGAACTTCGTTGCCGGGGCGATCTTCATATCGACGCGCATCACACGGTGGAAGACGTCGGCATCGCGTTGGGTGAGGCGTTTCGTCAGGCGGTCGGCGACAAAGCGGGACTGGTTCGATTCGGCTACGCGTACATTCCCATGGATGAAACGCTGGTTCGTGGCTGCGTCGATTTTTCCGGAAGGCCGTACAACGTGTTCAAGGTGAAAATCCCGCGGAAGAATCTCGGCGATTTGGACACGGAGCTGGTGGAGCATTTCTTCGAATCGTTGGGAACTCACGCTCGGCTGAATCTCCATCTGGAGCTTCTGTACGGCAAGAACTCGCATCACATTTGCGAAGCTGCGTTCAAAGCCTGCGCCCGAGCCTTGTCCGCGGCCACGCGACTCGACCCGCGCGTCAGCGGCGTTCCGTCGACGAAGGGAAAATTGTGATGTGGCAGCTTCGTTCGAGATTTTCATCGATCGCCGGAAGCGAGGCGCGTCGCCCATGACCATTACGATCATCGATTGTGGAATGGGAAATCTTCGAAGCGTCCAAAAAGCTTTCGAACATTTGGGACATCGAGCGATGGTGACCGCCGATCCGGACGCGGCAAGTCGCGCCGATAAATTGGTTTTACCGGGCGACGGCGCTTTTGGTGACGAGATGAAGCATCTCGAAGCGCTTGATCTCTCGTCGGCCATTCGAGAGTTTGTCTCGTCAGGCAAACCGTTTCTCGACATCTGCGTCGGCCAGCAAGTGCTCTTCGAGGAGAGCGAGGAATTTGGCAGGCATCGCGGGTTCGGATTGTTTCAAGGCCGAATCAAGCGGCTCCCCAGCGACCTGCTGGTTCCGCACATGGGATGGAATCAATTGCATCTCCGGCGCAACAGCCGATTGCTGAGCGGAGTGGAGGCCGAGAGTTTCGTTTACTTCATCCACTCCTATTACATCGCCGAATGCTCGGAGAGCGATGTGGCCGCCACGACCGATTACGGCATCGAGTTCCCGGTGGTCATGGAGCGCGACAATATTTTTTCGACGCAATTTCATCCCGAGAAGAGTCAGCGCCCGGGATTACAGATGTTGAACAATTTCGCTTCGCTGTGAGGAGAAGCCTCCGCCGATGATCTTATATCCGGCCATCGATCTGAAGGACGGCGCCTGCGTGCGGCTGTCGCAAGGCCGCGACGACGCGGCGAAATCGTATTCTCGCGATCCCGTGCGCATGGCGCTTCATTGGGAACAGGAAGGCGCCGAATGGCTGCACGTCGTCGATCTCGACGCCGCCTTCACCGGCAGCGCCGTCAACGACGAGATCGTGGAAGAAATCTTGCGCGCCGTGAGAATCCCTGTTCAGTTGGGCGGCGGCTTGCGCACGCTGGAGCGAGTCGAAAGAGCGATTGCGTGGGGCGCCAGCCGCGTCGTGGTCGGGACCGCCGCAGTCGAAGATTCGAAATTCCTTGCCGAGGTTCTCTCGCGGCAAGGCGATTATTTGGCGGTGGGGCTGGACATCAAGAACGGTCACGTGGCCACGCATGGTTGGAAAACGGAGTCGCCGCTGGAAGCGGTCTCGTTTGCAAAACGATTGGCGCTTCAAGGAGTCCGGACGTTCGTCGTCACCGACGTGGCGCAAGACGGCATGTTGAGCGGTCCCAACTTCGCGTTGACCGAACAAATTGCCGCCGCCACCAAAGCGTCCGTGATTTTGTCCGGAGGAATTGGCTCGCTCGAGCATCTCCGCCAGGCCAGAGCGCTTGAAGAGCGCGGGGTGGATGGGATCATCATTGGCAAAGCGCTTTACGAGAAAAGCTTCACGCTGAAAGAAGCGTTGGCGGTCACGCGCAAAGACAGCGCGGCGCCAATTGACGAAGACAAAACAGAGTGACGATGACGAGAATCCCGGTTGGAGATCAGCACGGGTAGCCGCGGTGTCCGCCGCGGCGGACACCGCGGGCCATCTTTTGTCGTTATATTCTCCGATCATCTATAGACGCGGCGTCTCAAGAACCGAAGTGCGGTGAACTGATATGGAACACACGGATCGAAATTCACGAGCGGCTTTGGTGTTGTTGGTTTCCCTTTGCGCCTTGGGCGTGGTCTTCTCCGTCTTGAGCGGACTTCATTTTATGTTCGAAGGAACCACGATGGAGGATCGGGCCGTGCCGCTGCGCGCCGCCGAACAGTCGCAGTTTGGGGTAGAAAATTTTTATCACATTCAGAAAGAGCAATTGCAGTTGCGGTTGAACGAGCTGGCGATGCAGAAGAATCTCGATGACCAGGTCCGCGATGATTACAATCTCCGCATCGACCAATACACCGGGAAAATCAGTTCGCTGCAGCACGAACAGACGCGCTTGCACGCCGAGATCGGCTCTCTGGAGTTGGCGCGCAATCTCTTCTTCCGACGATCTCGATGGCTGTTGGCCGGCGCCGTCGCCTTTGCGTTGGCCTTGCTCACTGCAATTCTCGATCTGGTCATCGACAACCGCGCCCTTGTCGTGTTCTCTTTGCTCTTGGTGCTGGCCGCCGTGGCCATCGTTGTCAACGGCTTCTACGTGTTCTGGAAATAGGAAACGCCGACTTGCTTGCGAGAAGAATCATTCCCTGCTTGGACGTGGACGCGGGCCGCGTGGTCAAAGGGATCCGCTTCGTCGAATTGCGTGACGCCGGAGACCCGGTGGAATGCGCGCGCCGCTATGATGAAGAAGGCGCCGACGAATTGGTTTTTCTGGACATCACCGCGTCTTCGTCGCATCGCGACACCGCCGCGGCCTTGGCCGCTCGCGTGGCGGAAGAAGTCTTTATTCCCTTCACCATCGGCGGCGGCATTCGATCCCTCGACGACGTGAGGAGCATTTTGAAATCGGGAGCCGATAAGATTGCTTTGAACACGGCCGCGGTGTCGAATCCATCCCTCATCTCGGAAGCCGCTGAACGATTCGGCAGCCAGTGCGTGGTGGTCGCCATCGATGCGCGAAGAGTTGACGGCGATTCCAAATCAGCGAATCGTTGGACCGTCTACACCCATGGCGGGCGACAAGCCACCGCTCTCGACGCCGTGGAATGGGCTCATCGCGTGGTGGAACTGGGCGCCGGTGAAATTTTGCTCACGTCGATGGATCGCGATGGAACGCTCGATGGCTACGATCTGGAATTGACTCGAACCATCGCGGAGGCCGTCTCCGTGCCGGTGATTGCTTCCGGCGGCGCGGGAACGCTTGAACATTTGCACGAAGGGCTGACTCGCGGCAAAGCGAGCGCTGTGCTGGCGGCTTCGATTTTTCACTTTGGGACGTTCTCGATTCGCCAAGCGAAAGAATTTTTGCGCTCCAGGAATGTCATCGTAAGATGACGCAGAGAGCCAATAAACATCGGTGGCGCATGATGAAATCAAATCAAATTGTTCTCGCCGTAAAGTTCGACGCGCAAGGGCTGATTCCCGCCGTGGTTCAAGACGTTCACACCGGGCGGTTGCTGACGCTCGCTTATATGAATCGCGAGAGTTTGATGAAAACTTTGGAGACCGGTGAAACTTGGTTTTGGAGCCGCTCCCGGCAAGAGTTGTGGCACAAAGGCGCAACCAGCGGTCACACGCAACGCGTGGAACGAATCACTCTCGATTGCGACGGCGATGCTCTGCTCGTTGAAGTAACGCCGCGCGGACCCGCTTGCCACACCGGCGCGGAAAGCTGCTTCTTCTCGGTCCTGTCCGAAAATGAATTACCGGTGCGTCGAACCGAACGCTCATCCACGGAAAGCGTTCCCCAGAATCTAGGCGAGGTGCTGGAGAATCTTTTCGCGGTAATCGCCGCACGCAAGCGGGAACTTCCGGAGGATTCCTACACCACCACGCTTTTTAAAAAGGGATTGGACCACATCGCCAAGAAAGTCGCCGAGGAATCCGCGGAGACCATCTTGGCGGCGAAAGATCATTCCAAGGAACAGATCAGCTACGAGGCCGCCGATCTCCTCTATCACCTCCTGGTCCTGTTGGCTCAGGAAGAAGTCCCGCTGGATGCCGTCGCGCGCGAATTAGAAAACCGGCGCGGCAAGAAGAAGCCGGAATATAAGAAGTAATCGCTTTGTCGCCGCTCCTCCAAGAATGTATGTCACACATTGGTAGGCCCGCCGAGCGCATTTCTCGGCGGGATCGCGAACCGTCCATCGAGAATTTCCTATTGCAGCGAAAGCGGATGGGCCGGGCCTATCCTTAGGTTGGGCTCCCCGGCGAGAATCGGCCGCGGCGGATCGCCGGGTCTACCCGAGCAACGCCGTTTTGAGAATCCCATCTGCAGTCACTATATTTTACCTTTTCTATAATTCCTTTTCAGATTCGATAGGACAACTCGGCAGAGAAGCGTCTTGGCCTGATGCTTGGGTCTTGCTCTTTGTTTGGCGCTTGGCTTTTGGAATTTGGCTTTTGCCTCTCCATCTGATGGTATAATTCGCGTTTTGTTTTTCGTCGCAGAGAACCTCTGTTAAGCGGAGGACGTGGGATTGAGTGATCATGAATTCCAAGCTACCCATCGATTGGAAACAGTTTGAAGCACTGGCGCGCGAAGGCAATGTGGCGCCGGTTTACAAATGGATCACCGCCGATCTGCTGACGCCCGCCGCCGCCTTCTTGAAATTGGAGACGCAGTCGCCTTACGGTTTCTTGTTGGAGAGCGTGGAGGGCGGTGAGACGATCGCGCGATATTCTTTTTTGGGTGTCGGCCCATTCCGCTCCATCCGGTATCGCAACGGCGAGGCCGTCATTTCCTCGGCGGGAGACACGCAGCGCAAGAAACAAGACCTGTTTGAGCTCCTGCGCGAAGAAGTGATGCAATTTCATCCGGCGCGCGTGGAAGGACTTCCGCCCTTCACCAGCGGCGCCGTGGGATACTTGGGATACGACATCGTCCGGCTGATCGAAAGACTTCCCGTTCCGCCGACGCCGGATCTCGGTTTGGATGACGCCACGTTGCTCTTCTTCAGCAACTTGGTCATCTTCGATCACGTGCGCCATCAGGCGTTGGTGGTTTCCAACGTGCTGACCGACGAGCGAAGCGATCACCTCTCGCTGGAAGAAAAATATCGTAAAGCGATCCGAAAAATCGAATCGATGGAGAAGCTGCTGAAAGGACCGACCCCCGGCGGCACGTCCACTCACCGAAAATCCTCTTCTTCGAACGTCGCGTCGGGCATGGCGCCGCGGGATTACGAGGCCATGGTGGAGAAAGCGAAGGAATACATCAAGGCCGGCGATATATTCCAGGTGGTCCTCTCGCAGCGCTTCGAGCGCGAATGCCGGGCCGATGCGTTTGAAGTTTATCGAGCGCTGCGGATTGTGAATCCTTCGCCCTACATGTATTATCTGAAACTGGACGACTTCCAAATTGTCGGCTCGTCGCCGGAAATGCTGGTGAAGGTGCAGCAGCGGGATATTTCGTACCGTCCCATTGCCGGCACGCGACCCCGATCGCAAGGCGCGGATGACGCCGCCGACGAACAACTGGCGGCGGAGCTTTTGGCCGACGAGAAGGAACGCGCCGAACACGTCATGCTGGTCGATTTGGGGCGCAACGACGTGGGGCGCGTCTCGGAATTTGGATCGGTCAGCGTCCCTCGGCTGATGTTTGTGGAGCGCTACTCTCACGTCATGCATTTGGTGTCGTCGGTGAAGGGAACGCTCCGTTCGGACTTCGATGCGATTGACGCCCTGCGCGCGTGTTTCCCCGCGGGCACGGTTTCGGGCGCGCCCAAAGTCCGCGCCATGGAAATCATCGACGCGTTGGAACCGGTGCGGCGTGGCGTTTACGCGGGCGCGATTCTTTATCTGGACTTTGCCGGCAATCTGGATTCGTGTATCGCCATTCGAACCATTGTGCTGAAGCAGGGCCGAGCTTACGTGCAAACCGGCGCCGGCATTGTCGCCGATTCGCAACCCGAAAAGGAGCAGCAAGAATGCGTCAGCAAAGCTCGCTCCTCGCTGCAGGCCATCGAATTGGCGGAAGAGGGATTGTAGTTCGCTTCGAGCTTCATGGATCGAGCAAAGTTCGGAGCGCCGATTTTATCGGAAACATCTCAATGATTCTCGTTATCGACAACTACGACTCGTTCACCTACAATCTGGTTCAATATCTCGGCGAGATGAAGCAATCGCTTCAAGTTCGCCGCAATGACCGGATCACGCTCGACGAGATTCGAACGATGAAGCCGGAACGAATTGTGATTTCACCGGGCCCGGGGCGACCGGAGCAATCGGGCATCATTGTCGATTGCATTCGGAGCTTTGCCGGGCAAACGCCGATCTTGGGCGTGTGCCTCGGCTGCCAGGCCATCGGATACGCCTTCGGCGGCGAGGTGGTGGCGGCGCAGCGACTGATGCACGGAAAAACTTCCCGCGTTCATCACGACGGCAAGACGGTGTTCCACGATCTGCCGCAAGATTTCACGGCGACGCGATATCACTCCCTGGTAGTTCGGGAAGAAACACTGCCGGCGGTGCTGGAGATCTCGGCTCACAGCGATGACGGGGAGATCATGGGTCTTCGCCACAAAGAATTTCCCGTGGAGGGCGTACAGTTTCATCCGGAGTCGATTTTAACGGCCGAGGGTAAATCGCTTCTCAAGAATTTTCTTTCGCTTTGATCCGGGCCGAAAGCCCGCACTTATTTCAAGGAGTCATTTGTGATTCTCGATTTTCTGGGCGCGACCAAGCGAACCCACCTATGCGGAGAATTACGCAAGTCGCATGCCGGGCAACGGGTCGCCGTCATGGGCTGGGTGGCGCGGCGCCGCGACCTGGGCCAACTCATCTTCATTGACCTGCGCGACCGCACGGGTGTGCTGCAAATTGTCTTCAAGGCCGACCTCGACAAACAGGTTCACGAAAAGGCGGAACAACTGCGCTCCGAATATGTCATCGCCGTGGAAGGCGAAGTCATTCTGCGGGAACCCAACACCCTAAATAAGAATCTCGCCACCGGTGAAATCGAGGTGGTGGCCCAGCAAATGAAAATTCTGAACGAAGCGCAGACCGTCCCGTTTCCGATTGAAGACGAGACGGCCACCAGCGAAGACATTCGGTTGAAGTATCGATACCTCGATTTGCGCCGCCCCAAGATGCAGGCCAATCTGCGCCGCCGTCATGAGGCCACGATGGCCGCGCGGCGCTACCTCAGCGACCAGGGTTATTACGAAATCGAAACTCCGGTGCTTACGAAGTCGACGCCGGAAGGCGCGCGCGATTATCTGGTTCCCTCTCGCGTTCATCCGGGAGAGTTTTACGCGTTGCCGCAGTCGCCTCAAATCTTTAAACAACTGCTGATGGTGGCCGGCCTGGATCGTTACTTTCAAATTGTCCGGTGTTTTCGCGACGAAGACCTTCGCGCCGATCGTCAACCGGAGTTCACGCAGATCGACATCGAACATTCCTTTCCGCATGTCGACGAGTTTTTCACGCTGATCGAAGGGCTGGTCGAAGCCATCTTCAAATCCGCCGGCGTGGAAATTGTCCGGCCTTTTCCGCGGATTTCCTACGCCGAGGTTATGCGCCGCTACGGTGTGGATAAGCCGGACACGCGCTTCGGCATGGAGATTGTGGATCTCAGCCCTCTTGCTGCCAAGACCGAGTTCGCGCCGTTTAAGTCTGCGCTCGAAGCGGGCGGAGTCGTCCGCGCCATTTGCGCAACCGGCTGCGCGCGCTACTCGCGGAAACAGATCGACGAGCTGACGGAGACCGCCCGGCTCTTCGGGGCGAACGGGATCGCCAGCGTCAAAGTCACGCCGGACGGCGTTCAATCTTCTCTCGAAAAATCGTTGGGCAAAGACTTGGTCGTCGAGATGGCCGGCGCCGCGCACGCCACGGCGGGCGACTTGTTGCTGATTATTTCCGGGGCGCAGAAGATCGCCGCGGAAGCGCTGGGAGCGCTACGTTTGAAAGTCGCCAAACAGGAGAACCGGATCAACGGAGAACCCAAGTGGAATTTTCTTTGGGTCACTGATTTTCCCATGTTCGAGTGGAGTGAGACGGATCAACGTTACGTCGCCATGCACCATCCCTTCACGTCACCGGTGGAAGAAGATATCGAGCGGGGCCTTTTGGAAGGCGATCTCAGCAAAGTGCGCGCCAAGGCGTACGATCTCGTCTTGAATGGGACCGAGATCGGCGGCGGATCGATTCGTATTCACCGGCAGGACGTTCAATCGCGCGTGTTCAAAGCGCTCGGCCTCAGCGACGAAGAAGCGCGCAACCGATTTGGTTTTTTCCTGGAAGCGCTCGAATACGGCACGCCGCCGCACGGCGGAATCGCGTTGGGACTGGATCGGCTGGTGGCAATTTTGTCCGGGGAACCCTCCATCCGGGAGGTGATTGCCTTCCCCAAAACGGCGAGCGCCACGGATCTGATGACCGACTCACCCGCCCCGGTGGACTCGCATCAGCTTGAGGAACTGGGAATCTGCATCAAGAAAACCTCATAACGAACTCGCTCTGAGAACGGCAATGTCGAAAATCCGCGTCCTTCCCGAAGTCGTGGCCAACAAGATTGCGGCGGGTGAAGTGGTGGAGCGCCCTGCCAGCGTCGTCAAGGAATTGGTCGAGAACGCCATCGACGCGGGGGCGCATCGGATTTTTGTCGACACCGAGGCCGGAGGAAAGAAATTGATTCGCGTCGCGGACGACGGCGCCGGCATGACGCCGGACGACGCGTTGCTGGCTTTCGAGCGGCATGCGACCTCGAAAATAGAAACCGCTGAGGACTTGCTCTCCATTGCCACGCTGGGGTTTCGGGGCGAGGCGCTTCCTTCCATTGCCTCCGTGTCGCGGCTGTTGATGGAGACACGATCGCCGGAGGCGCCCGTGGGAGCGCGCATCGAAATCGCCGGCGGCAAAATGCTTTCGGTTCAAGAAGCAGCGGCTGCCCCCGGCACCACGCTCACCGTCTCGGATCTTTTTTTCAATATTCCGGCGCGAAGAAAGTTTCTGCGATCCGAATCGACGGAACTCTCGCACATCTCTTCCCTGGTGACTCACTACGCCCTCGCCAATCCGCAGATACATTTCCGACTGCTCTCCACAACGCATGAGATTTTGAACACACCGCCGGTGGCGTCGTTTCGCGAGAGAATCTTTCAAGTGTTTGGCCGGGAATTGTTGTCGCAAGTCATCGAGGTGGAAGGCCAAAGCGCGGAACTTTACGACGACAGCCCTGAGCCGGCTGCAACTTCGCGCGGCGCCGTGGAAGGAGAAGCGCCGTCCGATTCGCGGCGCCTTCGAGTGCATGGATATGTGTCTTTGCCGGAAGTGCATCGACTCAATCGTAATGCGATCTATATTTTTGTGAATCGCCGGCTGGTGCGCGACCGCCTGCTGCTGCACGCGTTGAACGAGGCGTATCACAACCTCATGCCCAGCTCCGTGTATCCGGCGGCGCTGATCTTCATCGAGATGCCCTTTTCGGAGGTGGATGTCAACGTCCACCCTTCGAAGATTGAAGTGCGCTTTCGCCGGTCCGCGATGATTCACGATTTGCTGCGCGATTCGGTGCGCGGCGCCATTTTGAAACACCGGCCCATCGCCACCTTTCGCCCCAAAGAGAAGCCTGGCCCG
Source organism: uncultured Acidobacteriota bacterium (assembly GCA_964537865.1). GTDB lineage: Bacteria > Acidobacteriota > Terriglobia > JAIQFV01 > JAIQFV01 > CAZIDA01. The sequence continues at coordinate 5,427 of CAZIDA010000008.1, read as the reverse complement.
GAAGAAGCGGAAATGGCCGGGGCGGCGCAAGAGGGGTTGGGGCAGGAAGAATTCGGCGCGCCTTTGGATTCCCGATCAAGCGCTCCGCCGCCCGGCGAGCCCGGCTCGCCGCGCCCGGCGCGTCCCGGTGATTTTTCATTGCGCGCCGATCCTTTCATCCCTTCGTCAATGCGCATGAAGTTCGACGGATCGATCGGACTTTCGGCGTATTCTCCCCCGGAAAGCGGCGCGGCTTCAGCGCCCGCCGCAGCGGATCGAATTCCATCGTCTTCCGGCTCACCGGAACCGCTCTCGGAAGTCGAAATCGCCACGCTCATCGATCACCACATCATGCCGCTTGGCCAGATCAAGGACAGCTTCATTGTCGCCACCGATGATCATGATCTCTATTTGATCGACCAGCACGTGGCCCACGAGCGAGTCTTGTTTGAAAAACACTTGAAAGAAATCTCCCAGGGAAAACATCCGGGGCAACGGCTTTTGATGCCGATCATCGTGGAGATGGAGCCGCGGCAGTTGGCGTTGCTCGAGGACATTGCGCCGGAACTGGAGCGCAACGGCTTCGAGGTGGAGCCTTTCGGGAAGAAAACTATTGCCATCAAAGTGGCGCCGGGAGAAATTGAAGCGCACGACGCCGAAGCGCTGCTCCGCGAGATCCTGGAAACGTTGGGTTCCGAGACGCAAGCGATCACGCTCGACAAGTTGCGCGCGCGAATCGCCGCCTCCGTCGCTTGCCACGCCGCCATCAAGGTCAACATGAAGTTGGACCAGAAGAAAATGCAGTGGCTGATCGATGAATTGATGAAAACCGATTATCCCATGAGCTGTCCTCATGGAAGGCCGGTCATTATGCGGTACACACTCCGGGAGATCGAACGGGCCTTTAAGCGACCGTGACTTTCGAGTCCGCGAAGGTGTTTCACCGGTGAAGAACGACACGCCTTCATCATCAACATGACTGCTTCGAAAAAACTCATCATTGCGATTGACGGCCCGGCGGGGTCCGGGAAATCGTCCGTCGGCAAACGGGTGGCCGAGAAGTTGGGATACCGCTACGTCGACACCGGCGCCATGTATCGCGCGGTGGCTTGGAAAGCGCTGCATCAAGGGATTGCGTTGAGCGACTCCCGAGCCATCGTCGATTTGACGCGCGCCGTTCGGCTCGAACTTCAACGCAGTCCCCAGCAGTTCCGCATTTCGGTGGATGGACAGGATGTGACGGCGTTGATTCGCACGCCGGAGGTGAGCGACGCCTCTTCGAAAGTTTCGGTGATTCCCGATGTTCGGCGCAAGTTGGTGGCGCGGCAGCAGCAACTCGGCCATGACGGCGGTGTGGTCATGGAAGGTCGCGACATCGGCACGGTTGTCTTTCCACACGCCGATCTTAAGATTTTTCTGGACGCCACTTCCCAGGCCCGCGGTGAACGAAGGCATGCGCAAAACCTGACCGAGGGCAAGGGCAGCAGCCTGGATCACGTTACTGAAGCGGTGCGTCGGCGCGACCAGCGCGACTCTTCCCGAAGCGCTTCGCCGATGGTGGCGGCCGCGGATGCGCATCATCTCGACACCACCGAGATGACGATTGAACAAGTTGTTGAGCAAATCTTGAAGCTGGCAGATGTGGTTAGGCTCCGATCACGCTGAAATAGCCTTTAATGAGAAATGAAGGCTGTCAAACAAAAACAATGACATTGTGTTCGCCGCTCTCCAAAATCTGTATAATGGTTTGAGCGCTCGATGTAGGTTACTCATTGGAATCGAGGGCGAATCGGGTCCCCACGGACTTGGACTGAAATGAATAGGATGAAGCCTGCCAATCAGTCTCTGTTTAAGCAGCAATCGAGAATCGCCGGTAGATTTGCCTTGGCGGAATCGGTTGTGATTTATCCGGGGGACTGTCTTGAACTGTTCAAAGCAATTCCCGACGAATCGCTCCAGTTGATCGTGACATCGCCCCCTTATAATATCGGCAAAGAGTACGAAAGAAGGCTCAATATCGACCTTTATCTTCAACAGCAAGCCCATGTAATTGCCGAGTGCACCCGTACGTTGTCACCCCGAGGTAGCATTTGCTGGCAGGTTGGCAACTATGTTGACAGAGGGGCCATCATCCCCTTGGACACTGTCTTATATCCGATTTTCTCGAAGCTTGGCCTCAAAATGCGCAACCGGATCATCTGGCATTTTGAACACGGGCTTCACTGCAGTCGGCGTTTTTCGGGTCGATATGAAACGATTATGTGGTTCACGAAATCAGAAGACTACACGTTTAATCTCGATGCAATTCGTGTACCACAGAAATATCCCGGCAAGAAGTATTTCAAGGGCCCAAAAGCTGGACAGTATTCGTGCAATCCACTGGGCAAGAACCCGGGAGATATGTGGATCATTCCGAATGTCAAAAGCAATCATGTTGAGAAGACGGAGCATCCCTGCCAATTTCCTGTGGAACTCATCGAGCGGTTAGTTCTCTGTCTCTCGGACGAGGGAGATTGGGTGGTGGATCCATTCCTTGGCTCGGGGACATCGGTCATCGCGGCAATCCGTCACGGACGCCGTGGCGCTGGAGCCGAGACTGTTGCAAAGTATATTACGCTAGCTCGTGAGAGGGTCAGGCAAGAATTCCAGGGGAGACACTGCGGACCAGACCGATGGAGAGGCCTGTCTATGACCCAATTGGAGCCAGGAACACCTTGAGCATTCGTCCTTGGAAAAAGAATTCCAGTCAGTTCTCACTCCTCGAAAAAGCCCAGAAATACTCCAGGAACGCGACACGATGAAAATTGCAGTCACTCATTCCCACCTCAACGGCAGGAGATAGAGGCCGCCGGGGAGACGCCGATCTTCAGCTATAACCAAACAGATTTCGTAAAGGATCGTGTGGCAATTGAAGTTCAGTTTGGAAAGTATCCTTTCGTTGCCTACGATCTATTTGTCAAACACCTGGCCTTTTTTGTGGGTGATCGAATTGACGTCGGGATTGAGATTCTTCCCATGAAGTCACTCCAAAGCCAAATGAGTTCTGGAGTAGCCTACTACGAGGGCGAGTTCTACAATGTTGTTCGTCAAGGCCGCGGAGTGCCGGCGGTCCCCCTTGTTCTCATTGGAATCGAACCTTAACCATGAAAGCTTACGGAGCCGGCGCCTCGCCGGCGCGCTGTCTTTTGCTTGCGCCACTGATTGGCTGCCTCTATAATCTTGCGTTCATTCCCGGCGGAGGGATCATGGATCTGGACGATTGGCGGAAGCGAATTGACGCCGTGGATCTCAAGCTCGTCGAGCTGTTGAATCGGAGGTCGCGCTACGCCTTGGAGATCGGAAGAATCAAATCGCGGCTCAAGCTGCCGGTGTACACGCCCAGCCGGGAAGAACAGGTGCTCGCCAATGTGGTCAGGGCCAACAAAGGCCCACTCCAGCGTCAAGCCGTGCGGCGGCTGTTCGAACGCATCATCGACGAGGCCCGCAGCCTGGAGCGGGAATATGTCGAACAGAGGAAGTCGCAAAAATCAAACTCTCGGCGCGGGGATTGAGCGGATCTCACGGCGCCTTCGAGTCGATGCCTGAATACCTCACGGCCATGAACGCGCGACGGCAATCCCCGCGAGCGTTCCCAGATCAAAGGAGAGAAGAGAATGGTTGTGGTCATGCAAGAAGGCGCCACGGAAGATCAGATTCAACGCGTGATCGACCGGTTGGTGGCCATTGGATTCGATGTGCATCGATCCACCGGTGTTCGCCAAACGATTCTGGGCGCCGTCGGCGCGAAGCCTGCTTTTGATATGCGCGATTTGGAAGTGCTCGATGGGGTGGCCGAAGTCATCCGCATCTCGACGCCCTTCAAGTTGGCCGGGCGCACCTTCAGGCCGCACGACTCGGTCCTCAAGATCGGGCCGAAAGAGCGACAAATCACCATCGGCGGGAAATCGGTTGTCATGATGGCCGGCCCGTGCACCATCGAATCGGCGGACCAAGTGCGCGCTATCGCAGCGCGCGTTCATCAGGCCGGAGCAACCGTGCTGCGGGGAGGCGCTTTCAAACCCCGGACCTCGCCGTATAGTTTTCAGGGTTTGGGCGAAAAGGGGCTCAAACTGATTCGCAAGGCCGCCGATGAAAACGACATGCTCGTGATTACCGAATGTCTCGACACCGGACATGTCGCCATGGTGGCGGAATACGCCGACATCGTGCAGGTGGGCGCGCGCAACATGCAAAACTTTGAAATGCTGAAGGCGCTCGGAAAAATCCGCAAGCCGGTGCTGTTGAAGCGCGGCATGAGCGCCACCATCGAAGAATGGTTGATGAGCGCGGAGTATATTCTGACCGGCGGAAATCATCACGTCATTCTGTGCGAGCGCGGCATCCGGACTTTTGAAACCTACACCCGCAACACGCTCGACATCTCCGCCATCCCAGTGGTGAAGAAGCTGTCGCATCTTCCCATCGTCGTCGATCCCAGCCACGGGACCGGTCGTCGCGACAACGTGGCCCCCATGGCCCGCGCGGCCGTGGCGGCGGGCGCCGACGGCGTCTTGATCGAAGTGCATCACGAGCCGGAAAAGGCGCTCTGCGACGGCGCTCAATCACTTTATCCGGATCAGTTCGAAAAGTTGATGAAGGAATTACGCATTATTGCGCCGGCGGTTGGGAGAACTATCTGAGAGATTGTCGATGGTTTCAGAATTCCCCGGCGCTTCACGAGAGGCCGCCCCGAAAATTAGGAGAACGTTTGCCACAACCCTTTCAGGGTTGAACCGTTGAGGGCGATTCGATACCCAGGGTTGCCAAGAGCGCAATCCTGGGCTATTGAAGGTGTCCCTTTCAGGGAAAGCAGACTCCCGGTTCAAATAACTTCGAACATTTTCCTACCTTCGAGTCCGGCAATCCATCGTGGCATGAGCGACTGCCCTTCGCAGTGACGACTGTCACTCAGCCCTGACGATCGGGCGGAAGAAGCCCACGAACAAATCCCTCAACTCGCCGGCCTAACTCTATTGGCGAGAGGCCGCCATTCCCTGCGGAAACGCACGCGGCCTCAATGTCCGCAACGATGGCGCTTCCCACCACTGCCCCGTCGGCCACTTGCCATACCGCTTCCACTTGCTCGCGTGACGAGATCCCAAAACCGACGACGACCGGGAGCGGCGAGAAGCGCCGAATGCGCTCCACCAACGGCTGAATTCCAGCCGCCAGCGCGGTCCGAGTTCCCGTTGTTCCCGTGCGCGACACGGCGTAAATGAAGCCCCGCGCCATCTGACAAATCTTCTGAATGCGCTCGTCAGTAGAGGTCGGCGCCACAAGAAAGATCAAGTCCAGATCGTGAACGTCGAACACCGCCTTGATTTCGCTCGCTTCCTCCGGAATCAAATCCGTCAAAAGCACGCCGTCGACGCCGGCCTCTTTGGCCCGTCGCGCGAATCGCTCCAGTCC
>CAZIDA010000007.1:0-19230 GCA_964537865.1 uncultured Acidobacteriota bacterium | reverse complement strand
TTCACCCTCTGAAGATCGCCGCCTTTCCACGGCGCACTGACGAACTTGGGCTAGATTCCGCCAATCCACCGAGTCCGGCCCTCTTGACAAGCTACGGCACTGCCGTATATCCTTCTTATGGTCACATTCATCGAGACGAAACTGTTCACCCGTTTGGTTGATGACTACTTGTCGGATGATGAGTATGGAGAAATTCAATGGACCTTGATTGAGAACCCTGGGGCTGGAGTCGTTATCCCCGGATCGGGTGGGGTTCGTAAGCTCCGTTGGCGCGCTGCCGGGCGTGGAAAACGCGGCGGATATCGTATCATTTACTTTTTGAGGCCGGCCCAAGAGGTCATTTGGATGCTAACGATCTATCCTAAGAGCGTGACCGAGAATATTCCCACTTCTGTTTTGCGACGGATCCGAAGGGAAGTTGAAGATGACTAAGTCGAAACGCAATATCGGCCTCGAAATTCTCCAAGGCTTGCGGGAGATCAAGCGCGGAGAGCACGGGCGCGTGATCCACACCCCCGACATTGCCGGCATTCGGGAGAAGACCGGGCTCTCCCAAGCGCGGTTCGCCCAATTGCTCGGCGTTTCCGTCCGAACTTTGCAGGACTGGGAACAGGGTCGCCGGTCGCCTTCCGGCGCGGCGAAAACTCTGCTTTTGGTGGCCGCGAAAAATCCGCGAGCCCTCCTCGACGTTGCGTGAGCGACACGAAGCCGAACGTGGTCATGCATTGGTAGCCGGGATACGGCGCTTTTTGCCGTATCCCGGGGAGATGACTGCGCGACGAACTGGAAGTTGTTCCATTCCTGCTACGCTTCCGGGATGTCCGCCGCGGCGGACATCCCGGGTACCCCACCGAGCGCTACCCAACCACCAACTTCGGAATTCGGCATCAAGATCTCAAACTGCGGCCTTGTAAGACGACTCAACGACCTTGTTAATGGTAGAGAACACCCCGGTCATTTTAGTGGCAGGCATTGTTGTGGCGTCGTTTACTGCGCTACCGCTTCCCCAACCCGCCCCGATGGATCGGGGTGGCTACCAAATCTCGCCGCAGGGTTCGCCACAATCGACGATCCCGTAGTGCGCAAATCGCACACCCGGCTACCAATGCTCGCTTGCCTCGTCAGTTTGTGTGACGTATACTCCCTCCGAAATCAGACATTCTCAAAACATTCGGATGTCTTCATCTCGGCATGGAGAGACATTCGGAGCGACGGCTACGCTGGACGGATTGCACGCGGCGCGAGCGCGACACCGATGCCGTTCTTCTCGCGTGCACCCGCGCCGAGTAAAGATGAAGTTCTGAGGCTTCGTAACCCACACCTAAGGAGGTAAGGGATGAAAAGCAAAAGAATGGTTTGGATGGCGCTGTTCGTGTTGGCGTGCGCGAGTTTCTCTTTCGCCCGGCCGGCACTCGCGTCAGAGAAAGATGAGGCTGCCGTCAAGCAGGCGGTGACGCAGTTTTATGCTGCGTTGAACTCGATGTTTACGGGAAACGTGGCGCCCATGGAGGCGGTGTGGTCACACGCCAAGGACGTCACCTACATGGGTCCCACGGGCGGTTTCTACGTGGGATGGAAGCAGGTGCTCCCGGCCTGGCAAGCGCAGGCGGCCATGAAACTCGGCGGCAAGGTCACGCCCGCGGACATGCACATCGCCGTCGGCCGCAATCTCGCGATTGCGGAGAACTACGAGCGCGGAGAAAACACCAACGCCGCGGGAAAGACGCAGAAAGTCTCCATCCGAGCCACCAACGTGTTCCGCGAAGAGGGCGGTCAATGGAAAATGATCGGACATCACACGGATCTCTTGTCGTACTTGCAGAAATGAGGACGAGCCGAACGCCGGAAGGGTGTTGGGCAATCTTGCTCGGGCATTGGGGAATTCCAGACTCAGGGTACTCGGCCAATCCCGACTGAATCTCGGCAACGCAACCGAAGACTGGCGGATAACTCGGCACTGGATTGCGTGTCCCCTTGAGGACACGCACTGCTTGCACGAAGACGCGGGTTCATTCCCTCGTCGCGCCGGTGAAAAAAACGCCACGACGGCCGTCGCTGAATCTTTCTCGCCTCCGTGCCAACTATCGCCAGTCGTCGATCAAATAGACGCCCGCACGATTGTAGCCGGGCTCATTCGGCCGTTGCATCGCCACGCCTTGCCGATCGACGCGAAAGCCCCGCGCCAGGAGGTGGCGATAGGCCTCATGGCGGGCGGTGTTGACCCCGGCCACCAGTCGCGTCAATCCCTTTGACGCGGCCAGTGCCTCGCAAGCATCGATCAGGTGGTCGAAGGTTTGCTCCGCGTCGAGCCCGGGACGCACCGCTCCAAATTTGATGTAGCAGACGCCGCTTCCAGCCTCGGTGCCCGGCCCGCAATGACACACCGCCATCCCCATCATCTTCGAGTCATCGCCAAGCAGCACCGTCTCACCCAGCGATTGTCCGGCGACCGCGCGAATTTCCCGGCTCACGTCGAGGCCTTCATAAATTGCATCGGTCAGCTCACGGCAGGAGGTGAGATGATGTTCTCGCCGGTCTTTGGGGACCTCGGAAAATTTCGACCAGGGCCAGCGAGGTTCTATTTTCTCCACCGGCTTCGACATTAACGTCGTCAGAAAGCGCGGCCAGAAGCCGAACTTCTGGTACAGACCAACATGCTTCTGGCTGTGGGCAAAGGTAAAGAGGCCGGCCACTTTTGTGTCCCACCTGGCGAAACATTCCATGATGGGCTCCATGAGCCGCTTCCCGACGCCGCGATCCCACAGGTCCGGCCGTATGGTCAACGGACCGAAGAAACCGATGCTGCCCCAGTCGGTCGCGAAGTTGGAGCCGACGATCTCGCCGCCAACTCCGGCCCCGAAGGCGGCCGTGGGATCGGCTTTCCATCGAGTCCCGACATAGTTTGCGTCTCCCATGAAGGTGGTCGGATCCGAAAGACCGATGAACGTGCCAAAAGCCAGGCGCATAATGCGGTCCGCCGCGGGCAGGTCGCTCTCTCGAAGCGGACGGACAGAGAAGTCACTCCTTCCGGGCTTTGTTGCTGGAGGCTGAACTTCCACGGTACGCTCCTCGTGTTCGTTGGCGACGTCCGGGATTCGCCAATCCCCCAATCCGCCAAAAGACCAGCGGACGCAATCGAGACTGGGCGAATCCCGGCTTCCCAAGCATCCAAGGTTTCCACTTGGGCAGACGCCGCGGCGGATCTGCCCCACTTTGAATCTGCAGTGCGGCGTTATTTCTCGTTCGGCCTCACCCACACCGAGCGAACGGGCGCCGGCATTTCAGAATCCGCGCCTTTGATCGATTTCCAAATAATCTCATTCAACTCGACATCCGGCGCCGCGTCTTCCTTTGAAAAATTCATGGCGGCGCTGCGGCGGGCGCCGTAGCCGTTGGGCGGATTCTTGGCATCCATGGATTGCTTCGGCTGCAGGGCTTTGTACGTTTCCAGGTCGGGCGTGTCCGTGAACGAATTCCACATGGGCGTGGCGGCGGCGTCGTACTGGCTCATGGGCGGCAAGCCGAGAATCAATTCGATGGTTCGCAGCATCGACGACGTGGAGTACATGGTGGAATCGACGTAATGATGTTTGGCGTAAGGACTGATCACGAAGGCCACGGAACGATGAGCGTCCACGTGGTCCGGTCCGTTCTGCGCATCGTCTTCCAACACGAAAATCGCGGTGTCCTTCCAAAAGCGGCTGTGCGACACCGCCTCCACGAGACGGCCCAGCGCCAAATCGTTGTCGGCGAAGAACGCGAGCGGCGTGGGCTTGCCCGGCATGGCGCCTTCGGTGTGGTCGTTGGGCAGGCGCATGATAATCAACTGCGGCAGATTTCCGTTCTTCTCGAATTCTTTGAACTCGCGGAGAAATTCATCGACGCGCTTCTGATCGGGATAGCCTAAATCGAAAGAACGAAACATCGGATCGAAATGTCCTTCCAAACTTTTTTCCATCGCCCAGGAAGGCAGATTCGGATCCTTGGGACCGAGAACGAACTCTCCGTAATCGCGAAAGCTCACGCCGGCGCGCAACACGTAATCCCACAGATACCCGTGCGTCGGCGAGGCCACCGGCGAGCCGCCTTCGTAGTCGTAGTCTCTTCCCCGCTTGGAATAATTCGACGGCCAGGTCTTCTCCACGTAATCGGTGGCGTACGCGGCCGTGGACCAATTGTGCCCGTCGGCGCTGACCTCCGCGTCCACGTAAAAATTGTCGAGCAACACAAATTGCAGCGCCAAGGCGTGATGATTGGGGCCGACGTTCGGGCCGAACAATTCCAGATTGGGATCGCCGTTGCCTTCCTTGAGGTCGCCGAGCACCTGATCGTAAGTGCGATTCTCTTTGATGACGTAGATGACGTGCTTGATCGGCGAGGGCTCTCCCAATTTCCGCGGCACGGCCATTTTCTCGGTCGTGGACTTGAGCTTGGGCCGGTACGGCGTGTTTTCGTAAACCAGCTTGGTGTACGCCTTCAATTTCGCCGGGCCGGGGACCGGAATCACGCTCAGCGCCCCGGTGAACAGCGTGGCGATGTACTGCATCTGCGGCGTGCGATGCTGGGTGGGATTGGGGCCGTTCAGATCGGGCATGGACTCGAGCCCCTTCCCGTTGGCGACGTACAGCGTCTTGTCGTCGGGGCTCAGCGCCAGCGCCGTCGGATACCAGCCCACCGGAATGAATCCTTCTACGATACTTTGCCGTCTTCCTTTTCCTGCCAAGTCAATGACCGCGACGCAATTGTTGTCGGCGTTGGCCGCGTACAACCGCCGTCCGTCGCGCGTGATGACCAGCGCGTTGGTGGTCGATCCGATGGGCGATTTCGGAAACAGGGCCACGGAAATCGTTTCGATGGTCTTTCCCGCGGCCAGGTCGACCACGGAGACGGAGTTGGAATTGGCGTTCGCGACGTACAGCCGCTTTCCATCCGGTGAGAGAACCAGATCGTTGGGATGATCGCCCACCTTGATCGTGCGTTCGTCGCTGAGCGACACGGCGTCAATCTCGAAAATCGATCGCCCGCCCCAATTGCTGACGTAGACCTTCCGATTGTCCGGTGAAACGACGCAGGTGTACGGATGATCGCCCACCGGGATTTCTTTCGCCACGCTGCGCGTTTTCAAATCCACCACGGCGAGCCGATTCGTCAGGTTGAGCGCCGTATAGAGACGTTGGCCGTCGGGACTGACGCACAGACCGGACGCAAAAATTTTCTCTTGGGGATTTCCCAAAGCCACCTCGCCCGCTGGGGATTTGAACCCTCGGTCAAAATGGTCGATAAAAATTTTGTTGCCTCCACCGCCGGAAACATAAAGCGTTTTCCCATCGGCGGAGAACTGCAAGCCGAGCCAGGAACGGTCCAGCGGCACGGTGTTGACAAGTTGCTGGAGTTTCAAATCGACGATGGAGAGCCCCTGTTTGCCTTCTCCGTTGTTCGTCGCCACCAGAAACTTTCCGTCCGGGCTCACAACAATGCGAAGCGGCAAATCTCCCAAAGGGATTTGCCTTCCGGCGGGCCGCAGCTTCCATCCGTTCGGCAATAAAAATCCCGCGGGCTCGGTGGGCCCTGCAGGGAGCGGCGTTGGAACCACACGCTGGGCCGGCGCACTTTCTTTAAATGGATGGCGAGCCGGAGCTCGCTTTTGCCCGGGCAGAATGTCCGGGGAAGAGAATTGAAAGAGGATCAAGATCGCCAGAAAAGAAACGATCCGGGAAGTCTTCGAAAGATTCACAGGCCTGCCTCCGATCAGGAGAGTCACGGCGCTCGTCGCGTCGAAAGTGCAGATGATAACCCGATTGAACCGAAAGTCCAAGCGTGGCCGCGGTCGATAAATCTTTTCCCCCTCCATGAATTCGTGGACGCCGCCTCCGGATCGCAGTAGAATTTCATCCCAATCCGATCAGTTCTAGGCCTGGGATGTCCGGGGAAGATCGATTCCCGGAGAAATTCCTTGCTAAAAAAAGAAGATCTTGCTGGCTTGCTGTGCGGAGCGGCATGGGACCGCAACCGGATTCTTTGCTTTGGTAGCCCCGGCCGTTCTTTAGGCCGGGGGCATTTACGCACATTCGAAAAAAAATCCCTGGCCTAATCCGCCACGGCGCCGGGGCGACTATAGAAAATCGGAGAATATAGTGACAAATGATGGCCCGCGGTGCACACATCGCACCGCGGCTACCCGAGCCAATCTGCCATTGGGATTCTCGCCACCGTCACTGTATTTTATCTTCCTCAATAAAACCTCTGAAGGTGCGCTCGATGATTGAATTCGATAAAACGATTTGCTCGAATCCCGCGCCGGCGTCGCAGCGGGAATGGCTGGAAACGAACGACATCGGCGGATTCGCCACCTCCACGTTGGTGGGTATGAACACGCGCCGCTACCACGGACTGCTGGTGGCGTCGTTGCATCCGCCGGTGGATCGCTTCGTGCTGCTCTCCAAACTGGAAGAGACTCTCACGCTCGACGGCGCGCGGATCGACTTGAGCTGCAATCAATATCCCGGCGCGATACATCCGCAAGGCTACCAATTCCTGGCGCGCTTCGAGAAATTGTTTTTCCCGGTGTTCGTCTACCGCGTCGGCGTTTGGGAAGTGCGCAAGACGGTGTTCTTGGTTCACGGAGAAAACACCGTGGGCATCGAATATCATTTCTCCGGCCCAGCGGAAACCAAAGCGCAGTTCGACGTGCGACCGCTCTTGGCTTACCGCGATTATCATTCTTTAACGCACGAAAACGACGCCCTCAGCCGAGAGATCGAAATCGGCGAAGGCCGCGTCACCTTCTCGCCCTACTTCGGTCTGCCGCCGTTGATCGTTCATCACACCGGGGGATCGTTCAGCCGCGACGGCTTCTGGTACAAATCGTTTCAATACGCGCGCGAACAAGAGCGCGGACTCGATTTCGCCGAGGATTTGTTCAGCCCCGGATATTTTCGCGCCGACGTGGAACACGGCTCACAACTCTGTCTTCTCGCCACCGTGGAAGGCGCGGCCTCGGAGAAGGGCGCGCTGAATGGGCCGCGCTTTCGAGAGATTAAAGAAAGCGAGCTCGGTCGTCGTCAGAATTTGGTGAAGGGGCTGCGGTCCAAGGACGCGGCGCGGCATCATCTGCGCTTGGCCGCCGATCAATTCCTGGTGCGCCGCGGAGAAGATCAGCGCTCCGTGATTGCGGGCTATCCGTGGTTCACGGATTGGGGGCGCGACACCATGATCGCGCTGCCCGGTCTGTTGCTGGCCACGGAGAACTACGGCGCGGTGCGTGACATTCTTCGCACGTTCGTGCAGTCGATGAAGGACGGCTTGATCCCCAACCGCTTCCCCGATCGTCCTGAATCCGGTGAAACGCCGGACTACAATACCGCCGACGCTACGCTGTGGTTTTTCCATCTCGCTTATGAACTCGCGCGCCGCAACGCCGACCACGACTTCGTGAAGCAGTATTTGTACGAAGCGATGGTCGACAGCTTTGAATGGCATCGCCGCGGCACCCAGTTCAACATCCGCATGAGCGACGACGGATTGCTGTCCGCCGGACGCGAAGGCGTTCAACTCACTTGGATGGACGCCAGGGTAGGCGATTGGGTGGTGACGCCGCGGCACGGAAAAGCCGTGGAGATTTGCGCGCTGTGGTTCAACGCGCTCCGAGTTTTGGAGCACTTTGCGGCGAAGTTCGGCGACAAGAGCCGCGCCAAAGAACTTTCCTTCCTGGCGCTGAAAGCCAAAGAGAGTTTCAACGATCTGTTTTGGAATCCGGCCACGCATTATCTCAACGACGTGGTGAACGATCAGGGAGTGGACGCCTCGCTCCGGCCCAATCAACTGCTGGCGCTCGCGCTCGCTTTCACGCCGCTGCCGGCTTCTCACCAAAGGCCCGTCGTCGCCGCCGTGACTCAACATCTTTTGACGCCCTTCGGTCTTCGCACTCTTTCGCCGGAGGATTCTCACTATCGGGCGTCTTACCGGGGAAATCAGTACGAGCGCGATTCCGCGTACCATCAAGGAACCGTGTGGCCCTGGCTGATGGGACCTTACTGCACCGCTTACCTCAACGCGCACGGTCGCACCGCCAAGAACAAAAGTCATGTTCGCAATCTGCTTCGCCCGCTGCTCGATTACCTGCTCCAAGAAGGCGTCGGCCAAATTCCGGAAATTTTTGACGGCGACGTGGAACAGGATCCCGATGCAACTCCCCGGCCTTTAGGAAAAGGATGCTTCGCGCAAGCGTGGAGTGTGGCGGAGATTCACCGGATACTTGTTGAAGAGACGTAACTGGGGCGCGAAAGATTTTCTTCGAGGCGGGAGAACGCCGCCCGACGAACGGGCGCTGAGAAAAATCAAAGGCGACGATCAAGAAAATCAGACCGGCAGCGCCTCGATCAGCGCGTCGACTTCTTCGCGAGTGTTGTAAAAATGAGGCGCGATGCGTAGGCGATCGAGCCGCGCCGAAATGATGATGTTCTTCGATTCGAGCTCGCTGCAAATCTCTTCGGCGGAATAGCGTTCATGGCGGCACACGAGAATCGCCGAGGCTTCGCCCGGCCGCTGTGAACTCAGCACGTGATAACCCCGACGCTCCAGAGATTCCACCAAGTATTGGCGCAGTTGCAAAAGATACCGTTCGATGAGTGAAGGTCCCACTTGCAGGAATAGATTGATGGTCTGTCCCAGCCCGCAGATGCCGACCTCATTCAACGTGCCCCCCTCAAAGCGAAGCGCGCCCTCGCGAAAGTTGAAGGGATGAACGCGATAGTCCCGAAATCCCTCCATCGCCGTCCAACCCACCACCGTCGGATGCACTTGGGCGAGCGCGTCGTCGGAGAGATAGAGCAGCCCGATGCCTTTGGGGCCGAGCAAAAATTTGTGAGCGCTTCCGGCAAAGGCGTCGACGCAATCCCGCTCCACGTCCAGTTGAAGCGCGCCCAAGCCCTGAACCGCGTCCACCACAAAAAAGATGCCGCGCTCGCGGCAGAATTGACCGATGCGCCGAAGGTCCAGCCGCTGACCCGTTCCAAACTGAACCCAACTGATCGTGAGCAGCCGCGTTCGCTCATCGACCAGACCCAGCAAGGTCTCGAGGTCGATGTGACCGTTCCCTTCTTCGTGCAGCCGAAGCTCTACGCCGAACGCCGCAGCGACGCGCGCCCAAGGATAGATGTTCGCCGGAAATTCGACGGCGGCGCTGACTATGTTATCGCCGGCTCGCCACGAAAATCCGTTGGCAATCACGGAGAGCGCTTCCGAGGTGTTTCGGAGGAAGGCGATTTGATGGGCTTTGGCGTTGACGAGACGCGCGGCGGCCTCTCGCGTCGCCGTAATCATCTGTTCCCATTCGGGGAACTTCCGGCGTCCGTGGCCGGACACGCCGCTCAAAAGCCGAATCATGGCGTCCCGCGTCGGCGTGGCAATCGGCGACACGCTCGCGTGGTCCATGTAAATGTATTTTTGTGTGACAGGGAACAAGGCGCGGTACTGATATGGCAGTTTCTCAAGCGAAGGCGCCCCCACAGCAACGGCACTTTGTTTTCCCGGCATTCGATGATCTCCACTGGAACTCACGAGGCTTCCCGTCCTTCATTCATACCCCCGACGGCTTCCGGCAACCCATGCAACTCCGGTTCTCCGGCGACCTCCGACCATCGCGCCGACACTTCAACACTCAGGCCAGCATATTCGCCGCCCTGCTCTCACGCGGCGGCTTTCGGACTTCGCCTCAATTTCGCTTTCATCCACTCGCCCGCTGTGTGTTAAAGGCGGGATCGCAACATACGTTGCATTCGTAGTGTATCCAAGGAGGCCGGCGCTGTCAAGTGAGAACTCCTATCACCGAAATGGCCACGCCACAAAAAGCGGCGGCGAATAAATCCGCACAATTCAAAATGCAACAAGCGTTGCTCATCCCCGTCTTGTGTGGCTTTCACCGGCGGCTTCCTGTCCTGCGATTATTTCTTTGCGGGCGCCGGCAACTGGCTGATGACCTTTCCGTTCTGATCGAGAAAGCGGATGACCGGTGAGCCGTCGGGCGCGACTTCAATCACCATGCGGTTGCGGCCCTGCTCGTCTTTCAGCCTCAATGCCACGGAATGGTCGTCGTCGCGGCCCATGAAAAGCCTTTGATGCGGAGCGCCATGCTCCTGGGAGAATTTCGCAATCTCAGCCTTCTGTTGCTCCGGGGAAAGATTCTTGATCTTGTCGGAGAGAGCGAGAATATCTTGGATGGGATAGTTCGGACGATCGACCAGCGTGATGGCGGTGGCGCGCTTGTCGCCGCGCTGTCCGGCGTCGATGGAAAAGACTTGGTCCTGATCGTAGGCGTCGAAGCTGAGATGACCATAGCTGCTTCCGATTCCGGCCTTGTCTTTTTCGCCTCCGAAGATGAGACCGCCGTTTTCGGTTCCCTCATCGTTGAAGAACAGCATGCCCGCGGTCTTGCGGTTGGGATGCGGATGTTCCTTGCCCTTGATAATGATGCCGGGAAACTCGGCCTTATCGGAAATCACCAGGCGCAGCGTGCCGTCCGGCTCCACGACGTTGATGCGGTGCACCGTGAGTTCATCAAAATTTGTTTTCGCCGTCTGCGCGGCGAAGCCCCCCAGAACGGTGATGGCGAACGCCAAAGTCAAAATGCCGGAGTAAACCGCTAGAAATCGCTGACTGCCCAACAATCGCTTCATTGTTTTCCTCCCAAGATGTTTTGTGGCGCTTGTGCCGCGTAGAGATTTTTATAGACGACGCCGTCCTTCATCACGAACTTCACGTGCTCCAGCGTGCGGACATCCGCCGTCGGATCTCCGTCCACGGCGATGAGGTCGGCGTATTTTCCAGGCTCGATGGCCCCGACCTTGTCTTTCAAGCCGAGCAAATCCGCGGCGTTGAGGGTGGCGGTTTGAATGGCCTCAGCCGGAGTCATCCCGATCTGCACGTACTCCTCAAACTCGCGCGCGTTCTCTCCGTGAGGAAACACGGCGGCATCGGTGCCGAAGGCGATCTTCACGCCGGCCTGGAAAGCGCGTTGGATATTCTGTTTCGCTTGCGCCAGGACGCCGCTCAACTGCTCTTCCTGCGCCGGCGAAAGATGCAGCGTCGCCATGTTCTCCCGCAACCAGTCAGCGACATAAAGTGTCGGAACAAGATAGGTTCCGTTCTTCTTCAGCGTGGCGATGGCGGCGTCATCGATGAGGTAGCCGTGCTCCACCGAATCCACGCCCGCTTCCGAAGCCAGGCGGGCGGCTTCCGCTCCGTGCGCGTGCGCGGCGACGCGTCGACCGAGGCGATGCGCTTCGGCCACGAGCGCCTGCATCTCCGGAAAACTGTATTGCGTAGCGCCCGGATTTCCGCTCTCCGACAGCAGTCCACCGCTGGCGCACATCTTGATCACGTCGGCGCCGTACTTCACAATCTCGCGGACCTTGTGCTGAATCTGTTCCACGCCGTCGGCCACGCCGGGCGAGGTGTAATGGTATTGATAGGCCATCCGGATGTTGTCGCAGGAGCCGCCGTCGATGGTCATGGCCGGGCCGCTCGCCAGGATGCGCGGCCCCGGAATATCTCCGTCGTTGATGGCGTCACGCACCGCGACGTCCGGATAGCCGTCGGCGCCCACGTTGCGAATGGTGGTGAAGCCGGCCTCCAGCGTGACGCGCGCATTCCGCGCGCCTTTCAACGCCCGCCGCTCGTTCGAGATCATCAGCTTGTCCACATCGCTGATCGACGGATCCCCGGTGATGTGGTCGTGCGCGTCAATCAAGCCCGGCAACACCGTGGCGCCGCGAAGGTCGATGACCGTGGCGCCCGCGGGAATCGTTCCTTCCGGCTTCACCACCACGATGCGGTTGTTTTCAATGAAGACATCTTGATGATGGAGCAGCCGTCCGCTGCGCGCATCGAAGAGGCGTCCGGCCCGAACGACCGTTTGCTTCGGCGCCGGCGCTTGACTCCAGGCCGGCGACACGCTCCACAACACGAGCGTCGCGGCCGCGAGGAAAAGAATTTTTCGTCTCACGCTGCATCTCCTTCAAGGGTACTTATGGATAATCGTAGAATCTAGTGACAACCCGTGATCCGTGGCGCATCCGCCGCGGCGGACACCGCGGCTACTAAAGCCTTCTCCAATACGATCAGTACCGCCACGAAGACGTCGCCTCACCCGCTGGCGCATTCTTTGTGATGAAGTCCGCCATCTGACGCAACATTTCACCGGTGGTGGTGGGTCGGATGCCGTGACCCTTCATCGGTCGGCCATATTCAAACGAACCGGCGTAGTATGGATCTTTTGTCTGTTTCAAAAAATCTTCCATCAAGTAAACGGCCAGATTCAAATAGAAATGGTCCATGTCGCCGACGTAAAAATGCAGCTTCCCGACGAGGTGCGGTCCGAGGCGCGCCCAATTCTGTTGGAGATAATAGCGGAGATCGTAACCATGATCGCGCATGGAGTTGGCCACGTCATGGTCGATCACGCCGGTTCGTTTGTTCCAAAGCATCTTGGGATATCCATCCGCGCCGACGGGTCCGTAGACCGCCTGCCAGATGTCGATCTGTTCCCCGGATCTTCCATGCGCGCCCAGAGCCGCCTCGAGCTGCGATTCCTGTTTTTGATCGACGATGACCTGGCCGTCGGGAATTCGAAACCAAGGGCGCAGCACTTTTTGCCAATCGGTCGAGCCCGGTGCGGTGGCCGTTACGTGCGGCATATAAAACATGTTGTCGTCATGATAAATGTCGCATATGCCCCAGCGATGAAAATCTATCGGATCGGGATAATAAACCCACGCGCCGCCGAAGAACTCCGGGTGCTGCACGATGAGCGCCAGCGATTCCCATCCGCCGGTTGAGCCTCCGGAGAGCACGCGCGCGTACGGCTTGCGAATGATTCGAAAATGCGTCTCGATGTACGGAATCAGCTCGTGCAGGATGGCGTCGCCGTAAGGGCCGTTATTGGCCGAGTTGACGGCGTAGGAGTCGTCGTAGTACGGGGTCGGATGCAAGAACGTCACCATGATCATCCGGGGAAAATGCGCGGAGGTCCAATCCTGGTACAGCAAATGTCCTTCGCCCTGTCGCATGGCCAGCACCGAGCCGGGTGTCGCGTCCGGCGGCTCGCTGCGAAAATGATACGGCGGCGCCAGACTGAAATGGTCCTGCTCGTAATCCACCGGATAATAAACGTCCGGATGTTGATCGTAATCTTTCGGCAGCAAGACGACCGCGCCCAGATACATGGGCCGGCCCCAGAAGCGCGTCAACAGTCGGCTCTGAATCTTGATGTGCTTGATCCATTTCGTGTCGGGCGGCACGACCACCGGTGGAATGACTTTCGTCGCCTCCAGCTTTACGTCATAACCGGTCGGATCGAGATGCATTTTCTCGACCGTGCTGTAAAGGTTGCCGGGCGAAGAGAACATTTGCTGCCCTTCCCAGTGATCCATGTGCGCCCAAATGGTGTGACCGTCGGCGCGATGAAATTCGGTGTAGATGTTGACGAACGCTTGGACGTAATAATCCCCGGCGGGAATGTCGCGTAGGCTGTCGCTCGGATAGCCCAGCGTGGAAACGCCGATAACAGCCGGCTCGCCGGGCCGAAGGTTCTCAACGTCCACGCCAAAGAATGGAGCGCCCATGTAGCGCGCGCCGACCTGAAACCGAGGCTCCGTGTGGTGGTCGCGCGTCACCATCACAAACACGCGGCCCGTGATCGGTTGGGCGTGCGCCTCAGCCGAAAAACGAATTTCAAATCGCGGGCCGGTGCTCTGCGCCCAGGTCGCGCCGGCGCTGAAACTCAACGCCAGCATCATGAATACAACGATCACGCATCGCTTCTTCATTGCGATCTCCATTTCTCGTCATTGGGTTTCACTATTTGTTCTTCGCTTTCACCGGTGAAGCTTCGCCCGCTTTAACGGTGATGTACGGAACGCCGGCCTCCCGAATCTTGCGGTTCAAATCGGAGAGATCGCGCGTGAGGAGCGTGCGCAGCCGATCGGCCGCCCGCGCAAGCGCTCGATCGAGTTCCGTGAATTGTTCTTGTTGAGCGGCGGTGGGCGCGGCCGTGTGCGCTTCCAAGCTGTAAAGCAGCCGCGCGATTTGAGCGATCAAGGGAGTCCGCGCTTCCACCAGCGGATTACGAATCTTCGGGCCCAAAACCTCTGCCCGCACGGCATCGATGTTTTTCTCCAACGCCTCCGCTGCGGCGCGCACGTCGGCGGGAATCTGAAGATTTTCCTTCTTCCACGATTCCATGGCCGAACTCAGCGCGGCGTCGAGCGCCAGCGTTGACTTCTGCGTTTCGATTCCACGGCCGTAAAGCTGGAACGCTTTCCACTCCAGTTGCCACTGCGCTTGACGATCGGCGACGCTGATGTGGATGTTGGGATCGTCGTTCACTTGAACTGCGGTCGTCGCCGTTTTTCCTCCTGCCGCGATTTGAACCGAGTACGTTCCCGGCTCGACGAATGGCGCGGGCATGCCGAGATTCGCCAAAGAGTGATAAACCAAAAAGCCTTGTTGCATCGCCCACACCTGGAGATCGAGCGGCTTGGCCGAGGGCGTGTAGCGAAGATCCCAGGCGACGCGGTTCACACCTGCATGGCCGGAGCCTTCGATCGTTTGGACCAATTCACCGGACTGACCGCGAATCGTGATCTTGACTTTTTCGTCGTTGGGAAGATCGTGCCGCAAGTAATAAGTGATCAACGCGCCATCGGGCGGATTGGGCGCGACGAAGTAGCGGTCGCCGTTGTAGCCGTTGCTGGAAACATGCAAGCGCCACGAAATCGCCGGCCTGACGCTGAACGCGTGCAGCTCCGACGCGAGAACCGTTCGACTCAGTTCCTCCAGCGGTCGGATGTCGTCCAGCGCGTAGAGCGATCGCCCGTGCGTCGCCAGAATAAGATCGTGCTCGCGCGGTTGAATCGCAATGTCATCCACCGGAACGTTGGGCAAACCCATTCCCAGCCGCTCCCACCTTTCGCCGCGATCAAACGAAAGATAGGCGCCGTATTCCGTTCCTACAAACAAGAGATCGGGATTGGCCGGATCTTCCTGCGCCGCGAGCACGGCGCCGCCGTTCTCCGGAATTCCTTCGCTCACTGATTTCCATGTTTGTCCGAAATCCGTCGTGCGGAACAGGTAGACGTGAAAATCGTCGGAGCGATGTCCGTCGAAGGCCAGGTAGGCCGTTCCCGCGGCCGTGCGCGACGCGACGAGCGCGCTCACCCAGGTTCCGCGCGGAACACCGGACACGCGAGCGGCGACGTTCGTCCACGAGTGCCCGCCGTCCTGCGTCACTTGCACGTTCCCATCTTGCGTGCCCACCCAAAGAATTTTGCCGTTCACCGGTGATTCGGCGATGGCCGAAATCTCCGGATACCACGAGATGCCGTAATTCAGCGAGACCGTTTCCGCGCTGGGCTTCTTGCCCAGGATGCTCAGCGTGTTGCGATCGACACCGGTGGTCAGATCGCCGCCCAGTTCCTCCCAACTGTCGCCGCGATCCGTGGACTTCAGAAGATAGTTGGCGCCGAAGTAAATCGTTCGCGGATCGTGCAACGAAATGAGCAGCGGCGCTTCCCAATCGAATCGATACGGCGGTTGGCCGGCCTTCGGCTCGGGACGAATCGGAAACCACTCGTGACTCTTCAAATTCAAACGAACGAGATTGCCCTCTTGGGATTCGGTGTAAATCGTCGAGCCATCGGTGGGATCGATCAGCGCGAAGAAGCCGTCCCCGGTGAGGATGCGCGACCAATCGGAGTTGGCGATGCCTTCACCGGAGCGGTTGCGGCTCGGTCCGCACAACACGCCGTTGTCTTGAAATCCACCGCAGAGGTGATAGGGCGTTTCGAAATCGTAGCCGACGCGATAGACCTGTCCGAGCGGAAGATTGTTGACGAAGTCCCAAGTGCGGGCGCCGTCGTGGCTGGAGTAAAGTCCGCCATCGGTCGCCGCCAGAATATGATTGGAATTTTTCGGATCGATCCAAAGATCATGAAAATCCCAGTGCGCATCAGTGCGCATATCCGGGGAAAAAGTCTTCCCGCCGTCGGAGGAGGACATCAGAAAATCGAGCAGCACCCAAAGGCGCAGGTCGTTGTTGGGATCGATGCGAATCTGGCTGAAGTAAGGGGAGCCGAGACCGCGTCCGCCCATCTGTTTCCACGTTTCGCCTTGGTCGTCGCTGCGAAACACGCCGCCGGATTTGCCCTCGATGACGGCATAAACGATGTCCGGATTTTTGGCGTAGATCGCCAATCCGATTCTTCCCAGGTTACCGCTCGCCGGGAGTCCGTGCGTCAGTTTCTTCCAGGTAACGCCGGCATCGTTGCTTTTGTAGATCGCGGAGCCGGCGCCGCCGCCGTCAAAACCCCACGCCGTGCGCCGACGCTCGTACGCGGCGGCATAAAGAATGTTGGGGCTGCGCGGATCAAGTGCCACGTCGACGACGCCGGTATCGTTGTCGATAAACAGCGACTTGGTCCACGTCTTCCCACCGTCGGTCGTCTTGAAAAGACCACGCTCCGCATTGGGTCCCCACAAATGACCCAACGCCGCCACGTAAACAATATCGGGATGGGTGGGATCGATGACCACGCGCCCGATGGCTTGCGTGTCGGCCAGCCCCATGTGCTTCCAAGTTTTTCCGGCATCGTCCGACTTGTAAACTCCGGTGCCCCACGAGGAACTCTGCCGATTGTTCGCCTCGCCACTGCCGACCCACACGATGGAAGGATTCGACGGCGCCACCGCAATGGCGCCGACGGTTAATCCCGGGAGATCGTCGAAAACCGGTTGGAACGTCACGCCGCCGTTCGTCGTCTTCCAAACGCCGCCGGTGGCCGCGCCCAAATAGAAGGTATCCGGCGATTGCTCCACTACCGCAATCGAGTCCAACCGTCCGCCTTGCATAGCCGGACCGATAGCGCGAAATCGAAGTCCCGCCAAAGCAGATTCGTAGTTTGGAACCGCTGATGCGTTTTTCGCTTCTTCGCCCCCGAGCGCCCGAGCGTTTGCCCGGAGCGGAATCCAAATCATCAAAACCAATGCGAAGAACACAGCACGGAGGGTTCTGCCCTGCAGCTCAGTCATGTTTCCTTTCGTGATGTTCAGTGGTGGAATTGGGATCGCGTCGCCGTCCAAGCAACTCGACCGACGCTTGATCGAAGGAGCCGACGGCTTCTTGGGATTAGAATTTTGAACCACGCTGCTCCGCCGAGACTCGCTGTGCCGGCTGAAACAAGTGTTGCATAAGGAACGACAGGCAGAGGCTATCACCGGCATCAGGCCGATGTCAAGATAGGAGAGGAAGTTCAGACCTTGGCGCTAAGCCTCCGAACGCCATTTCCTTATTCTGCCCGGAGAATGTTGGATGCAACAATTGGTTCACGAAGAGAGCAGGGCACCATCGACATCAAGCTTTCAAGCAGGACTCAACAACCCCAACGGCGCAGGAGCCCCATCTGTCCCGGGAATGGACATCATGCTTTGGTAGCCGGGATTCGCCCGCTCTCGCTTGCGTCCGCCAGGGTTTTGGTGGATTGGGGGGATTGGCGAATCCCGGACATCGTTGCGATCCAGACATCCGGGATGCTCCAAAAGATCCGCCGCGGCGGACATCCCGGCTACCAAGTCATTCTTATACTCTTGAGTCGTCGCGGCGGATCATTGGCGCCAAGACTCCGGATCTCTCGGGCCGCGTCACCTCTCAGTGAATATCCCAACCGTTGATGGGGCCGGCGCGAAAGAATTTCTCCGGGGTCATCACGCCGTCGCGCTTGAAGACCAGCCCGTCCTTCATCACAAAAACCACGGAGCGGAGCGCGTTGATATCTTCGAGCGGGTTTCCGCGAACCGCAATCATATCGGCGGGAAATCCCACCTTGATCGGGCCGCGCTGTGATTCGATGTTGCACACCTTATAACCGTTCACCGTCATGATCTTCAGAATTTCTCGGTCCGGAATCCCCGCCGCTTTCCAGGTTCCGATGAAATCGATGGCGCGCTGCCCGCGCGTCATGCCGGGGATGTACGATGCGATGTCGGTGGAGAACGCCATCTTCACATGATCCGCATACGCTTCCTTGAGTCCGGCGACAGTGCGCGCGAACGCTTCCTTCGATCCGATGTAAGACGTGAACGGCTCTTCCGTCCCGACGCGCCAAATTCCTTTCTGCGCCATCAGCTTTTGGATGGCCGGCGTGAGGGCGTAGTCGTGCTCGATGGACCACAACCCGGCCTCGATGGCGCGGCGAGCGCCCGCTTCCGTTTGAACGTGGCCCGCCACCTTGAGGCCCGCCCGGGCCGCTTCGCGCACGAACAGTTTCAGATCGTCCACCGAGTATCCATACGGCTTGCAGTCCACGCACACCTTGATGAGCTTGGCGCCGAAGAGAATATTTTTGTGAACCGCCTTGATGATTTCATCGGGCGTGTCCGCTTCCAGGTACTCCGGATAAACGATGTGATGTTGCTCGGCCATCTCCGGCGTGGGATTGAACTGACCGCCCATCGGCGCAATCAAAATGCCGGCGTTGACAACGGTGGGGCCGGGGATCCAGCCTTGTTCGATGGCGACGCGCAGCGCCGTGTCCGCGTACAGCCCGGCGTTGCCCATGTCGCGCACCACGGTGAACCCGGCGTCGAGCATCTGCATGCCGTTGGAGGCAGCCTCAATCGCGCGCAACGCCGTGGAGTCATGAATGTAAGTGAAGTAGAGACTGTCGCTGCCGAGTTGCCGATTCATGGTCATCGCCAAATGCTCGTGCGCATCGACGAGTCCGGGCAGAACCGAATATTGCGAAAGGTCGATGGTCTCAGATCCCGCGGGCGCCTCGACGTGCGAGCCGATCGCCACAATCCACCCGTCCTTCACCGCAATCATTTGATGGGGAGCGGCGACGCCGGTTTCCGGATCGATGAGGAGGCCAGCGTGAATCACGTAAGCGGTTCCGGCGCTGGAAGGAAGTGGGGCCGGCGGAGTTTGTCCGGTGGAAAAGATGGGAACCCACAAAATCAGCAGAGCGATAACAACAGCGATTCTCTTGATGGGCATGATGCTCACACTCCATGAAGTTTTTCGGTCGGCCAGAAGATCGACCGCGTCTTGAGCGATGGCGCACTCAAGGGAAAGAAAACGATGCGGGCGATGGAACTGATCGTAAGCTCGTCCCCGAAGGGGACGCGCCCTGGAGTTTGGACATTTCTGTATGTTTATTTCATTTATATTGAAATACATAC
>CAZIDA010000006.1:0-21504 GCA_964537865.1 uncultured Acidobacteriota bacterium | reverse complement strand
TGACTTCTGTGCCTGCAACAACTGAAGCTTTCTCCATTTCTCCACTTCAAATGTTCTTTGAGGAAAGCTGAGCTTATCGAAATTCGAAATTTCACTCTGCTCTAAATACTTTCTCATTATCCAGCCGGTATGAAGCTCGGTCGACTCCAGATGGAATCTCTTCTTGATTTGATTAATCTCTTCGTCGCATGTTTTCCAATACCAAATCGGTATTGAAAGGCCGGCCAATACAAAGTGGGATGTGTTGCCTAGGCTAGATGTCCCCGACTCATCGATGTAACAGAGATACATAAAGTCTCCAAAAAAAAAGCGACTGGAGATGGGGTCCTAAGACCCCTTCCGGAGACGCTTGGCGACTCCTTCCAGACGCAAATCTAGCCTACCATGCAATATCCGTATGTCAAGAAAAAATTCCTTTGGAAAAGAGAAGATGAGAGGCCAATTCGTTCGGGAAGCCCGGGGGCTTGGCGGCCCGCCGCCATGCACACTGAACCGGGGCCGACTTTTCAAATAAATACGTTTACAGGCGTGGATCCAGCGCTTAAATTAACGGCCTGCCGAGCAGCGACGTACAAGATTCATTTCTGGGGCCGGTCCTGTGGAAGAGAAACGGCTTTCGATATTTTAGAAACGTGCCGCACGAGATGGCCGCGCTTCTTCCCGCAAACTCATATTCTCACACCTGCGATTTCAACGATCCGGTCTACTTTCGCGAAAAACGCTGCCTCACTAATGGAAGGGCGGCTCAAGTTGGAACCATGGCTGGCCGCTCGAATCAGTCATGAGAATATTCGGCTGCATCCAAGAACGCATGTGGTGAGCTTCGTCCAAGCGGACGGCGCGGCAATCGAGGCCACGCTCAGCAGTGGAGAAACGATCGGCGTGGATCACTTCCTCTTCGCGACTGGCTTCCGCGTCCAGGTGGAACGCATCCCCTTTCTTTCGCCGAAAACTATTCTCGCCCATCTCGCAACTTGCGACGGCTATCCGGTCCTTGACGAACATTTTCAATCCAACTTTCCTGGACTCTATTTCACCGGCCTCGCCGCAGCAAATGACTTCGGCCCTTTCTTCGGATTTGTCCGCGCCTGCCCTATGTCCGCGCAAATCATCGGAAATTATCTCGTGGAAACCCTGCGATGAGTATTTTCGGAGCAGTTGCTCATGCCCCGGCGCATCGGGGCGCCCAAAGGCATGAAAACCGTTCTGGCAGCCACCCGCCTCGGCGGGCTCTTGGATTGATCGTGGGTTTTTGCAATGAATCGAGAAAGAGCCCACGATCCCCCAAACTGCCGGGGGGATCGTGGCTACCAAAGCATCACGCGTATTCTCGCGCGCTCCAGTACGGAAGGGCCCATCGAAGAAGCTACAAACTCCGTTTGAACATCAGCGTCGCCAACGTCATCATCAGCACCGCAAAGACAACGAGGTAGGCCAGGTCGAAAGCGATGGCGCCGAGGCCGGCGTTTTTGAGGAGGAGCTCCTTGAAGGCATGGACCGCAAAGGTAAAAGGATCGACGGACGAAATCACTTTCATCCATTTCGGAAATCCGTTCACCGGATAAACCGCGCCGCTGGGGAAGAAGAGGAGCGTGTTGAGAACTCCGAAGGTGGCCCGGGGGACCAGCGGATCGTTGACGCGCACCATCAGAAGAAACATCATGCTGATCAGCGCCAGGGACGCCACGACGATGACGACCAGCATCTTGATCAACCGCACCGGATCCAAGGGATTGGGAATCCCGGCGATGATGGACCCGATCGTAGTCAGCACTACTCCGGACATGAACGCTTTGATGGCGCCGGAAAGATTGAAGCCCAGGATCAGCTCCAGCTTGCTGATGGGCGTGACCAAATACCCTTCGTGAAGTCCGCGCGCCTTGTCGTCGATAAAGATGATGCCGCCACCGATCATGGCGGAGATAAAAATGGCCAGCACAATGGAACCCGGCAGCAGAAATTGAATGTAGGGAATGTACGGATAAATTTCCACGACCGACAAAGTGGCTTGCGGTGTGACACGGGGCGCGGGCCCGCTTTGATTGAAGCTGGCGAGCAGTTCAGTGAACACGCCTTCCAGCGCCGCCTTTGCAAAATTGTCGGTGTTGTCTTCGATCAAGGCCACCTGCGGAGCGTCCTGGGCCAGCACACGACGCGAGAAGTTCGGCGGGATTTCAAGCACTGCGCTGATGCGTCCGTCCTTCAAATCCGTCAGCGCCTTCTTGGGGTCGTCGTACATGACCGTGTCGAAGGTCCTGGCGTTGGCGGCGACCGCCTGACACATCTCGCGCAGCTCGACGGTCTCGATGGCAGCGTCCTGGTCGACGACGCCGACGTGCAAGTCCTTGATCTTCCCGCCAAAGGCGTAGCCCAGCACCACCAACTGCACCAGCGGAAAAAACATCGACACCAAGATGAGCGTCGGGCTGCGCATGAATTTCCGCATGTCGCGTTCGATCAAAGCCAGGGTGCGTTGCATGAGGCAGTCTCACTTTCTCTGATACATAAACTGGGGATCGAATTTCAGCGCCTCCTGCAAGGCGTCGCGCAGTTGGCGTCCGGTGTAATGCACGAAGACGTCGTCCAGGGTGGTGCTCTGCACGGAGAGCGAAGTAATTTCGATCTCCGCTCGGCGCGCCAGTTCGATCAATTCCTCGGTGGTTTTCGGCCCATTGTTCGAGCCGATACGAAAGACGTGATCGTCCGCCTTGACGTCCTGAACGTCGGGAAGCTGCTTCAGCGTCTCCATCCAGCCGTCCGGAATTTTCGAAAAGCTGACTTCCAAAATGTTATTGCCGGGAATGGAGGCCTTGAGTTTCAGCGGCGAATCCAGCGCCACCAACTTGCCGTGATCCACGATGGCGATGCGATCGCAAAGCTTGTCCGCCTCGTCCATGTAATGCGTCGTCAACAGAATGGTCAGGTCGCGCTCCTCTTTCAACTTCGTCAACATCTCCCACACCGCGACGCGGGAGACCGGATCCAAGCCCGTGGTCGGCTCGTCCAAGAAAAAAATCTTGGGTTCGTGCACCAATCCCCGGGCAATTTCGAGACGACGGCGCATGCCGCCGGAAAAATTCTTCACCGCCCTGTCCTTAAACTGGGCCAGATCCACCGTCTCCAAAAGTTGTCGAATGATGCGCACGCGCCGCTCCCGGGGCACCCCGTAGAGCTTCGCGAAAATAGACATGTTTTCCTCGGCGCTGAGATCGGGATCGGAAGTCATGGCCTGCGGAATGACGCCGATGCTGAGGCGCACTTTCTGCGATTCCTTCACGGCGTCAAACCCGTTGATCAGCGCCGTCCCGGAGGTGGGCGGCAACAGAGTCGTCAACATCCGGATCAAGGTGGATTTCCCTGCGCCGTTCGGGCCGAGCAGCCCAAAAATTTCGCCTTCCTCCACCGTGAAACTCAATCCGTCCACGGCTGTGAAATCGCCGAAGCATTTCTTGATGTTGATGGCTTCAATGGCCGGCATGTTTTTTCCGTTCCGAAAGATTCTGAGCGACCAGGACAAGGTGTCGGGTGTCAGGTCGGAAGAAAATACTCTCGATATGCAACTCCCGCTCCCGACATTTCCAAATCGCGGCCACCTGATCCCTGGCACCTGATCCCTGACACCTGGCACCCGACATCTTTCACTTCATGTCTTGTGGCGGCAGCATGACGTACGCCGTCAAGCCCGGCCACAAACGCCGGTCGCTGTTGTCGACGCGCAATCGAATCTCAAATGTTTTGATGTCCCGTTTCGTTCGGCTGACGTCGCGTTGCGTTGCGAAATCCGCGTCCACGCCCCGGAAAAAAACCTTGCCCGGGCGCACCATACCGTCCGGAAATCGAACGTTCAACATGTCGCCCAGGCGAATGCGGTCGATGTATGTCTCTTCCACGTCTACGCGCACCCACAGATCATCGGGATTAATCAGCGTCAGAATCGGCTGGCTCACATTGAGAACTTCGCCCTGCCGAGCATCCAACACCGAAACCACACCGCTGATGGGCGCCTGCACTTCCGTGAAAGCCAGCATCACTTGCGCCTTCTTGGCTTGCGCTCCCGCCGCCGCCAACTGCTTCCGGCCGGTCTGAAGTTCTTGGAGGCGGACGGTGATCTGATGTTCGTTCGACTGGGCCAAACCGAGCGCGGCCTTTTGCGCGTCGCGCTGTTTGCGAAGCGTCTCGGTGTGCGCCTTGGCGGCCTCGTAAGTCGAGCGCGCCTGATCGAGCGATTGCGCCGGGTCTACCCCTTCTTTGTACAGGCCATTCGTGCGATCAAACGTGACTTTCGCCAGTTGCATGTCGGCGATGGATTCGTCGAGGGCCGCCTCCGCCGCGTCCAAGGCGGCCTGCGCCTGATTGATTTGATCGCGCGTTTGCGCTTCCTGGAATTTCAAAGAGGCGATATCGCCTTTCACCTGCGCCGCCGTCCCCTCTTGTGTTTGAACGTAGTAAGAGAGGTCGGCTTCCTGCGTCCGCGGATCGATGACTCCCAAGAGCTGTCCCGTTTTGACGAAGTCGCCTTCCCTCACGAGAAGCTGCACCAACTTCCCCTGCACCTGCGGGCTGACATTGACCTCGTGGGTGGTCACGATTCCCGTCAATACGATGGCGCGCGGGCGGTTGAAGTATTTGTAGAGGACAACGATCACACCCAGAGCCACCACCAGAATGAGAATGATGCGCAGTCGTCGCTTCATCGGCTCCCGACCTCCGGATTCTTGAATAACGCGTAGCGAATAAATTTCAGCACTTCCTGCTTTCGATGCGCCTGCCGCGCCTTGTCGTACACGTCGAATCCGCCCACCATGCGGATGATGGGCGCGGCGTTGAAATAGAAGACCGTCAGCGCCACTATCGACAAGGCCGTGTCGGGGGGGCTGAAGGAGCGAAATTCGCCGCTGCGCATTCCTCGCTCGATGAGCGCCGTCAAGCGACGCAACAGGGGAATAGAATGTTTTCGCACCATCTGCTTCATCCGCGCGTCGCCGGTCATGATCAACTGCTGAATTAACCGGGGATAAGACGGGCGTGCCCCGATAAAATCAAAATGGTTGCTGATATAGCGCAGGAGAATAACACCGGGCGCTTCTTTCCGGGAAAGGATTTCCTCAGCGCGACGTCGAAACTCTTGGACGTCATCTTCCAAGACCACTCCGTACAACTCCTCTTTGCTCCGGAAGTAGTAATAGATCATGGCCTTGTTGACGCCGGCGGCCGCGGCAATCGCGTCAATGCGCGCGCCGGCCAGCCCGGCGTCGGCAAAAATGCGCTTTGCCGCCCGCAAGATGATGGTCCGCGTGGCCGCGCTGTCCCGCAACCGGCGACGGGAAACGGTTGCTTTGGGCATGGCCGCTCCTTCCATTAACTAACCGGATAGTTAATTAGCATTTCACCGGGGAATCTGTCAATCGGATTTTCAAGGAATCTCTGCGTTCCTCGGCCCGCCAAGGCGGGCGCCTCTGCGTTGAAAGGCCTTCGCGTCCCGCCTGCCTTTGAAGGTTATTAATCACCGGTAATTTGAGGGAGTGCGGATGTTTTCCGGTTGACCGGGACAGTTCGATGATGAGCCGAGAGGTCACACCTTCAATTCGAATCGCGAGCGTCTATCGGATTTAATTGAGGACCATTAATCCGAACAGCAAGGGCAAGTAAAAGACGGAGGCCTGCAAGAGATAGCGCGCCTGGAGCCGAGTCTTCTCGCGAGCGCATCGAATCGCGAAGTAGAGGAATGAAACGCCGAGAAAGATGGCGCCCGCCAAGTAGATCTTTCCCGCCAACCCGATAAACGTGGGCAGAAAGCTGACCGGAAGAAGGGCCAGCGTATAGAGAACGATCTCTCGGGCGGTGGACTTTCCGTCGGGTTCCACCACCGGCAACATGCGGATGCCGGCACGCGCGTAATCTTCCCGATACATCATGGCGATGGAATAGAAGTGCGGAAACTGCCAGAAGAAGAGGATGCCAAAGAGCACGACGCTCTGAAGTGATACATCGCCGCGCGCAGCCGCCCATCCCACCAACGGCGGCATGGCTCCGGGGAAAGCTCCGAGGAATGTGCACCACGGTGTGCGCGTCTTGAGCGGTGTATAAATGAAAAGATAGCTGAGAAAGGTGAACAAGCCGAGTGCCGCCGTCAACATGTTCAAAGCCACGGCCAAATAGATTTCCGCCGACAGAGAAATGGCCAGGCCGAACCACAAGGCCCGCGTCGCCGAGAGTTTCCCGTGAGGGAAGAGGACGATTCGCGGTGCGGTGCATCAACCGGTCGAGGTTCCGCTCCAGGTATTGGTTCATGGTGCCGATGCCGCTCGAAAGAAGCGCCACCGCCACGAGCGTGTGGAAGAATCGCCAGTAATTCATGGCGTCGGTCGTTCCCAGACAAAACCCGGCAGCCGCGCTGAGCACCACCAGAAAAGTGATGTTCGGCTTCGTCAAATTGTAGTAATCAACAACGGAATGAAGAGAGAATTGCGTCCGCAAACTCAATGGCGCCGCTTGGACCGCTCCTTTTTTATCCAGAACAACCGACTCTGTGGTCACAACCTTTCACCTCATCCTTTCAATGCTGCGCTCTCGCGTAAGAGAACCAGATTTCATCGACACAAAAAAAGTCCGCCGTCGCGGCGCTTCGCGAAACGCTCGCGCGCCCTTCGCTGCCTTTACCTGCATCTCGTGCAGGAACCCATCCATTGCAGGGTGATGAACGAGAATGGATCAGACCTGATGGTGCTGAGCGGTCTGCGCCCACGACGATTGCTCCGCCGTTCGGCGTCGAGCCGGCAACACTCGAAACACTCGCAAGGTCAAAACCAGAGCCGCCGCCAGCGTCAACGCCCCGACCACCACATGCGCGACGGTCACGCCGATCATGGGCTCCAGCGGCTGCGGCGAATCGGCGTTGGTCCACATCAGATAATAAGCGAGCGGACCGAGAACCAACTGCGCTGCGAGCAGCCCGACCATGGTCCACGCCGGGCGCATCAAAAACGGCTCCTCTGGAAATCGTCTCCGCACCGCCACCACAGTCCAAATGACAACCGCGGTGACCAATGCGGCGCCGACAACATGGGGAATGAGGCTAAACCATTGATGCCGGAAGGCGGCGCCCAAGAAGAGTTGCGCCAAGATGAAACCCACCGTGGTTGATGACAACGTCCGCAACGAAATTCCCTCCGCATCTTCCAGCGTCGGTCGGGCGCGATTCCAACCGGGCGAAGCGAATACCGCCATGCTCACGATCAAACAGAAATAGAGCTGCGCCAAAAAAGCGTGAAGCGTGGAGACGGGCGGAGGCAGAAAATAGAGCACCGTGAGGCCGCCGAGCACACCTTGCACAGTCACGGCGAGCAGAGCCACCACGCCCAACCATTTCATCCAGCGGCGGCGGTCCCGCAAGCCCACCCACAGCGCCACGACGATCGTCAAGAACCCGACTACTGTCGCCACCAGGCGATGGCCGTGCTCGTAGAACACACCTCCCACCATCGCGGGCATTCGAAAACTTCCAAATGAGGTGGGCCAGTCAGGAACCGAGAGACCGGCGTCGTTGCTGGTCACCAGCGCGCCCGCCACCAACAGGAAAACCGTCGCCACCGATAAGAACAAGAGAAACCAATACGCGCCCGAACTCGCGCGAGAAGACGTCTGCAGATTTCGATTCTGATCTTGACTCAATTCAGGGCCCTTTCATAACGGATCGCAGGAACTCGAGCGCGCCGCGGTTGCGTCCCCGAGCTTCCCACAAATCTCCGCGGAATTTTCCGCTCCCCTCGCAGAGAGGAACGAACAGATTAAAATTCAAGTGAAATTTCGCCATCAGCTTAAATTATTCGCCCTCAAAAGTAAAGTCCACGGACTCGGTTTCTTTGGGACGGCCCGTCACCGGGAAGCATCACATGGGTCACATGCCTGCGCCTGAAATCTCAAATCAGACGACGAGTCTGTTTCTTTGACCACTGGGCAAAGCTGCTTTGGAGAATTTGGGCGTTCCAACATGAATGGTGCGCGTGGACGGACTTGAACCGCCGACCAACGGTTTAGGAAACCGCTGCTCTATCCAACTGAGCTACACGCGCACAAGGCGGCTCCTGCGCTGAGGTAATTTAGCTTCAGCCACGGGATTTTGTAAAGGAAGGAAGTGGATGATCGCGAAGTGGCCCAGACATTCTCAACCGAAGCGGGCACGTGCGCGTCAGCGAGATTGATCGGTTCCTGAAGAAAGGTGCTGTTGATCGAACGCGCTCATGGTCCCTGAACAACACCGGCCCGCACGGCAAATCCGCGCAACAGACGCCACACTGCATTCGGACTTTTCTTTGGAGCGCAGCGCTCGCAGAGGTTCTCGAAAAAGAAGGAGTTGATCGGAGGAAGGCGATCACATTTGACGCAGCGGAGTCCCCGCGTCAGACAAAAGGCTTCCCATTGATTGGGCGTCCACACGGTGAGGGCCTTCACCGATCTCAACGAGGACCTGCTCCAAAAGCGCAACATCACCGGGATCTCCTCCTCTGACTGAAGACTCGCAACATGCAAAGCTCACAATGCCCCAAAGAAGTCACAGAAGTTTTACGGCGTCTGCTTCTAGATCACAGGCGCGTCTAACGTCCGCCCACTCCAGCGCTCTCCGCAAACGGCCGACATTTTTCCCACACAGCCGCGACAACTTGAGGTAGTATTTTTCGTCTCAAGTGGGCCATGTCGAGCGCGTTGGAAGAGAGCCAAACGCTTGGGCGCGGAGGATGGATGAAGATTGTCGAGGTGGCGTCGCTGGAAATCCCGGAGGTGAAGATCATTCGATTCTCCCGATTTCAAGATCATCGCGGTTTTTTTTCCGAGCACTTCCGAAAAACCGATCTTCAGTATCATCCCGCCACCGTGTTTTTGAAAGGGATCGAGTTTCTTCAGTGCAACGAGAGCTTCTCCCGCGCCGGAACGGTTCGGGGACTGCACTTTCAATGGAATCCCAAGATGGGCAAGCTGGTTCGAACCGTGCAGGGTCACATGATCGATCTGGCGCTGGATATTCGCAAAGGCTCTCCCACCTTCGGCAAAGTGGTGGCTCACGACATGCCTTCTCACCTGGGAGATGAAAGAAGCGAATGGATTTGGGTTCCACCGGGATTTGCGCACGGCAATTTTTTTCCGGAAGACACTTTGATCGAATATTTCTGCACCGGCGAATACAATCCGCAAGGCGAAGCCGGAATCTCACCGCTGGCAGCAGATCTCGATTGGACTCTGTGCAAGCCCCAGCTCCGGGAAGAATTTCTCCACGTGGTTCCTCGCACTTCCCTCATCTCAGGAAAAGACAAGAACGCTTTCTCTCTCTCCGCCTGGAAAGACAATCCGGCCTCTGAGAATTTCATTTACGAAAAGGGGTTTTGATCAAAACTGGAGGCGCGAAGAGAAGGCTCGACGGCGCTTGAAGATTACGTGCGCCGATGCAGCCATGCGCCCGTGGCGGCGCCGCCGTCACGAAAAGTAAGGAATGAGTTTGTCGTAGGTGGTTTCGAGACTCTCCGGCAGTTGGCGCGTCTCGCCGACCACCGAAACAAAATTCGCGTCGCCCACCCATCGAGGAACCACATGAAGATGGAGATGGCCCTCGACACCGGCGCCGGCGCACTTCCCGATATTCAAACCGATATTGAAGCCATCGGGATGGTAAATCTCGCGCAGCGCCAGTTCGGCGCGCTTGGCCAACTCCATCATTTCAGCCAGAACGGGCGCCGAGCATAGCGTCAAATCGGCCACGTGATCATAGGGGGCGATCATCAAGTGGCCGTTGGTGTAAGGGTATCGATTCAGGATGATGAAATTGTGCCGGGCGCGATACGCGACGAGCCGTAAACGGTCGAGAGGCTGGCGCTCGGAAGATTCCTTATCGGAAGTCTCTGCCGCCACGCAGAAGATGCAAGCGGTGTCAGGCTTGATGGAACTGATGTATTGGTATCGCCAAGGAGTGTACAAATAATCCATTCAATCGGATCGCCTTGTTTTCAGGTTGAGCGGTTCCTCACGCGGCGTGTTGCGAATCGAATTGCCCGTTTCAGACGGCGGAACTCAACTCCTTCACAACGTCACACCGGGAGTCGATGCGGGAGCGCCGGATCCTTCTTCGGAGTCTCGATTGATCAGATCTTTCAAATCCTTGCTGGGCTTGAAGAAGGGAATCGTCTTCGGCGGCACCTCGACCTTTTCGCCGGTCTTGGGATTCCGCCCAATGCGACCGCGCCGCTGCCGCGTGCGGAAGCTGCCGAAACCTCGAATCTCCACCTTATCCTTATTCCGGAGCGCGCTCATGATGGAATCAAAAATCGTTTCGACGATCACCTCAGATTCCTTGCGTTTCACTTCCGTGATGCGGGAGACTTCCTCCACCAAATCGGCTTTCGTCATGGTTCCTCCTCGACGGCTTTCGATTTGAGCTGACTCAGGATCCATTTCGCTTCAACCTCCAGTTAGGGTTTCCGCAATTTGCGATGCTCGCTTGAGCGAGCGGTTCTTTCCTCTTGAGAAAATGAGTCGGTCACCGGACTCGTCCGCGTGTTGCCCGAAAGAAAGCGCGGCGCTTTGTGTCCGCGACCGTTTCATCCAATTCACGCAAGAAACTAAACGGCCGCCCATCCGAGGCCACAGGGCGGCCTGGGGCCGCAACCAAATGGTGCTCATGGTTACATCGTTGCAATTTGAAAATCTTGTCAAAAAAGCAAGATTTTCGAAGCTTGCTAAACAGGGCGCGCCCGAGTTCCGCCTCGTGAGCCCGTTAGAATCCGGGATGCCACAGATATTGGATCGGCGCATTCGCGTTGGCCTGTCTGAGCGGCGCCGGAATGAGTGACGAGGCGTCTCCAAACAAAATATCGAACAACGACTGTTTTTGTTTGGTCGGACGGATCACTCGCGGCTCCCCCTTAATCTTCGCCAGCTTGGCGGCGGCGTCGATGGCGTCCTGTAAATCACCGGTTTCATCGATCAACTTATTCGCCTTGGCTTCCTGTCCCGAATACACGCGGCCGTCCGCCAAGGCTTTCACGTCGGCGACGCTCAGCTTTCGGCCTTTTGCCACGGCGTCGACAAACTGCTGATAGGTGTCGTCAATGAGGTGCTGCAAATAGGCGCGCTCCGCGTCCGTCAAATCGCGGGCCGGATCCCCGGTGTCTTTGAACAGGCCGCTCTTGATGACGATGTCCTTCATCTTGGCCCATTTCAAAAGGTCGCCGTAACTGTAGTACTGGAGGATGACGCCGATCGATCCCGTCAAGGCGCTGGCGTTGGCGTAAATCTTATCGGCGGCACACGCCGCGTAATAAGCTCCGGAAGCTCCCACCGAGGAAATGGAGGCGACCACGATCTTCTTTTTCTGCGTCCGCACCCGATTGATGGCCTCGTAAATTTCTTGGGAGGCCGCGGCGCTGCCACCGGGACTGTTGATTCTCAGGACAATCGCTTTGACGCTTGAGTCCTTGCTGTATTTCTCCAGTTGATCGACGACCGGCGAAGAATCGAGAATTTCCCCATTCAGTTCCACAATCGCCACTTCATTGCCGCCGAAGGAGAAATCAGATTCACCGCCCGCTTTCATGGAGTAAATCATCAGCACGAACAGCAGCGCTCCGAAAACCAACAGAGCCCCGCACCCCACGAGGATCCATAAGATCACATTGGAACGTTGCTCTGGCATGACCTATTCTTCCGAGGAATCTTTTTTGGAATTCTCATCCGTTCTGAACTGGCCCACCAACTCTTCCATGGACGTTCGTCCGGCCGCGGCGGTCTGCGCCTGATACGATTCCAGTGTACGCCGATCCATTTCGTCGAGCGCGCCGCGTTGGCTCAAGCCCACCTTGTGATCCTCCGGAGTAATCTTGATGATCTTGAAATCGTACTCCTTCCCGATTTCCACGGTGGTGCCGTTCTTCTCCTGGCGCTTCTCTTTTTCTTCGAACTCCGAGAAATGGCACAGACCTTCCAGCCCCGATCCCAAATCCACGAACGCTCCGAACGAAATGGTGCGAGTAATCTTTCCCCTGATGGCATCGCCCACTTTATGCTTTTCAACAAATTCCTGAAATGGCTCCGGCTGCAATTGTTTCAATCCTAAAGACAGCCGCCGGTTATCGGCATCAATATTAAGAATGATAGCGCGAACCAAATCGCCTTTCTTCAGAACTTCGGAAGGATGCTTCACACGCTTAGTCCAGGAAAGATCGGAGACATGCACCAATCCGTCGATCCCTTCTTCCACTTCCACGAAGGCGCCAAAATCGGTGAGATTGCGCACCCGGCCTTCCACCTGAGTGCCCACCGGATATCGCAACGCCAAGCTCATCCAAGGATCCGGCTCCGTTTGTTTCAGTCCCAGGGAAAGCTTGCGCTCCGGAATGTTCAAATCCAACACCACGACTTCGACTTCGTCGCCCACGTTGAGAATCTTGGAGGGATGTTTGACGCGTTTGGACCAACTCATTTCCGAAACATGGATCAGCCCTTCCACGCCCTCAGCGACTTCCACGAAGGCGCCGTAATCGGTGATGTTGACCACCTTCCCTTTCACGCGGGTATTCAAGGAAGCGTGCTTCGAGAATTCCACCCAGGGATCCGGGAAGAGTTGCTTCAGACCCAGGGACACGCGCTCCTTCTCCCGGTCGAATCGCAGCACCTTGACCGTGATCTCTTGGCCGACGTGGAAGGTCTCTTGCGGCGAGGCCGGTCGGCCCCACGAAATATCCGAGATGTGCAACAAACCGTCCACGCCCCCGAGATCCACGAACACGCCGTACTCGGTGAGGTTCTTGACCGTTCCATTGATCACCGCGCCTTCCTGCAAATTCTCCAAGGTGGTGGCGCGGCGCTTTTGGTTTTCCTCTTCCAGCACCACCTTGCGCGAAAGCACGATGTTGCCGCGCTTCTTGTTCATCTTGATGATGCGGCAAGCAATCTGCTGTCCCCGAAAGGCGTCGAGATTCTTGACCGGTTTGATGTCGATTTGAGAACCCGGCAGGAACGCTTTGATGCCGATGTCGACGGAGAGCCCGCCTTTGACCCGATCCAACACCACGCCTCGAACCACGGACTGTGAATTGAAGGCCTTCTCGATGTCGTCCCACACGCGCATACGCTTGGCGCGCTCATGTGAAAGCAGAATCGTGCCCTCGAAGTTTTCGGCGTGCTCCAACAGGACGTCGATTTCGTCGCCCGGCTTGACCGTAACACTGCCGCCGACGTCCAAAAACTCTTGGAGCGGGATCACACCTTCCGACTTGAAACCCACGTCCACGATCACGTCGGTGCGGGTTACTTTGAGGACCGTCCCCTTCAGGACGTCGCCCTCCTCTGCCACTCGTGAACCGATATAGGATTCCATCAACTGCTCATAATTCGCCATTGCTCCGTTGTCTTCTGAGACCATTTCTTTTTCGCTTGGAGAATTTTCTTGCGCTGCGCCTCCTTTCAGTTTGTCATCCTCCGTGTTCGACATTGCACCCTTGTCTCCCTGCGGAATCGCCAATCGATCTGTTGTTCAAACTACCCTCGCGGCATGTCTTTCGAGAAAACAATCCGCGAGGAGAGTTTGAAGGCGCTGAAATCCCTGCGAAGGCAGGAAACTTGTTGGCGGCGTGAACACCGTCGAGGTCTTCCTTACCATCGACGCGATCGACGGTCCACCCGCCTTCCCGGACCGACAAGCTCAATCCTCCATCTCGTCGCTGGACCAACTCCCGCGCCTCGCCGGCGATGGCACTGCAGGTCTTCCAAAATCCTATGAAACAGCGGAGTGTATGGGGAGGTGTTTCAATCGTTCCACCACATCGGCGATGATCCAGTCGGGGGTCGAAGCTCCGGTGGTGATTCCAACACTCTGAACGTTCTGAAAATCTATCTTCTCGATTTCTTGCACTTCCTCGATATGATAAGTTCGGGGTTGAATCGACTTGCAGATTTCAACCAGCTTGTTCGTGTTCGCGCTGTTTCGCCCTCCTACAATGATCATGACATCCGCTTTCCCCGCCAACTCCGCGGCCGACCGCTGTCGCACGAACGTATCGTCGCAGATGGTGTTGAAGATCCGCACCTCGTTGGCCTTGTCCGACAACTTCGAGATGATGGCGTTGAACTTCCCCACGTTAAACGTGGTTTGCGCAATCACCCCGAGCTTGGCGTAAAACTTCAATTGCTCCGCTTCCTCCACGGTTTTGATCACGGTGTAATTCTCGTTGACGAAACCAATCACCCCTTTGATTTCCGGATGGTTTTGGTCGCCCACGATGAGCACGTGATAACCTTCCTGGTGAAGCTGCGACGCGTAACTTTGAGATTTGGTCACGTACGGACACGTGGCATCAATGACCCGGTCGACCTTTTGCCTGAGTTCTTCCATCCGCTGAGGAGCCACACCATGCGTCCTGACAATGACCGTGCCGTTCTCAACCCCGTTGAGGTCTTCGGCCACCGCCACACCTTTGTCCCGAAGACGGTCGATCACTTGAGGATTGTGGATCAAAGGTCCAAATGTATAGACCTTCTCTCCTTCGCCACATCCTTGCTCGACTACCCGCTCGGTCATCTTCATGGCGCGCTTCACGCCAAAGCAAAATCCGGCTTCCTCGGCGATCAAAATCTTCACAGCGATAGAGATTTCTCCTTCACAATTTTCAGCAGCAAACTATACTCAAGGCTCTTCAAGTAAGTCAACATCTATTTGATTTCACTTGAGTTTATAAAAGTTCGGAAGGCGCAAACACGGGTTGAAATCAATCAGATCAAGCCCGAACTCCGAGGGGGAGATTGTGGCGGTCTATTCCGCAATTCAATTCGCTCGGTCGGATTGGGATGTTCCAGGTGACCTCTCTCCGAGGCGAACGCATGCCAACTTGTCGCAATTCAAACCACCGGGGCCGATTGGCGTTGAGTCAAGATGGTAGTAATTCCTGGGGGACGCCCAAAATTCGGGAAAAGGAACTCAAAGAAAAATGCCGAAGGCGGCGAAACCTCCGGCAGGTTTTCTCAACGGCATATTAACTCGCGTACGCGAGGTCAGGCACTGCACTCTTCATTCGCCGGCGCAATAGGAACATCGCCTTCTGGCGAATCTGAGAGACGCGCGATTCGTTGACTCGAAGCACACGCCCAATTTCTTTCATCGACAAGTCTTCATAGTAATAAAGCGCCACCACCAGCCGCTCTTTTCTTGGAAGTCCATCAATCAACTTTCCGAGGACCTGTCGCATCTCGGAGCGCTCACAGATGAGATGAGGATTTGTGTCTTCCTCGGCCGGGATGAATTCCAGAAGGTCGGAGGGCGCCCCTTGCTGTTCCGCCGTCGCGACGACGCTTTTGAATTGGCCGAATGAAACGCTCTTCACCTCGTTCACCATCTTCCGATATTCATCGAGTTGAAGCCCCATCGCCTGGGCGACTTCTTGGTCCTCCGCCTTGCGCCCCAATTGCTTCGTGACTTCGTCGTTCGCGCGCTCCATCATCTTTTCCTTTTGCCGCAAGGAGCGAGGCGCCCAATCCAATTGCCGCAGGCTATCCAAAATGGCGCCACGGATTCTCAACTCCGCATAAGTTTTGAATTGGACATTGCGCGTCGAATCGTACTTGGCCGCGGCATCGAGCAGCCCAAGAACCCCGGTATTGATGAGGTCATTGGAATCCACCCATCGCGGAAGCCGGCTCGCAATCCGGTGAACGATGAACCGAATTAGGGGCAGGTGACTCACAACCAGCTTCTCCCGTTGCTTTCGAGATCGGATGTTAAATGGGAATCGGATTGATTTCCCATCGTCCGGGATTTGACGCCTTGTTTGCTTTTTGACGCCAAAGCGTCTGCCAATTGACGAACTTGAATGGGCTCTGGTTGCTGGCATCATCTCATTAACCTCTTCTTCTGTAATCACTTCACTGAACTTCGTTGCTGCTTCTAGAACCTTTCCGTTGGATCACGCTAATGAGAATGTGCAGATAGGTCACCAAACCAGAAAAATGATTCGGTCATTTTTTCTGACGTTGAGGCAGAGTTGAATTCTTGGGAGGAATATTCAGTGGAGTTCCACAGGGTCGCCGCGTCGACCACTCAAGGGGATGAATCAGACAAGATCGTCGAACGAGATTCGCGCAAACTTACCGAGCCCGTTCTTCATTGCGGCTATCAAGGGCGGATCGAACCGCTTTCGAGATGTCTCCCAACCGATAGGGCTTCTGCAAGAACCCGCAGCGATAGCGCTCGAAGAGTTCACTGGAGTTCTCCGGAGGGCAATGCCCGCTGGTCAAGATGACCCTGATGGCCGGATTGAGTTCTCGCAGGCGAGAAAGTGTTTCTTGTCCGTCCAAACGCGGCATCTGCATATCGAGAAGGACCAAGTCATATTCCTCGCCTTGGCTGAAGCGCATCAACGCTTCGTCACCATCTTGGACACCGATGACCTCATAGCCCAATTCAATAAGCAGACGAGTCGTGGCCTCGCGAACTAGAGACTCGTCATCGACCACCAGAATTCGCTCCATGCGCTTGCGCGGCGTGGGGGTGGCGGGCGTGTCGACCACCTGCGCCTTCCGAGTCAC
Source organism: uncultured Acidobacteriota bacterium (assembly GCA_964537865.1). Taxonomy (GTDB): domain Bacteria; phylum Acidobacteriota; class Terriglobia; order JAIQFV01; family JAIQFV01; genus CAZIDA01. The sequence continues at coordinate 4,941 of CAZIDA010000006.1, read as the reverse complement.
CGGAAGAAAGATGTGAAACGTCGTTCCGGCGTTTGGCTGACTTTCCACTTCAATGCATCCCTGATGATTCTTCACCACCCCATAAACCAAACTGAGGGCGAGTCCCTTGCCCTGCCCTTGCCCATCCACATCGAAAAACGGATCAAAAACGTGGGGAAGCTGATCGGGCGTCAAGCCTCTTCCGGAATCGGAGACCGTCAACTCCACATAACTTCCCGGCGGCAGATTCCTGGCGCGCGCGCCAGGACCCGCCTCCAGGCGGATGTTCCGCGTGGAGACTCTCAGAACACCCGTTCCTTTCATGGACTGCTGGGCGTTCTTGCCCAGATGAATCATGACCTCTTCCAATTGGCCCTTGTCCGCTTCGATGTTCTCCAGGTCCTCGGCCAAGTCCGATTCGATCTCGATGCCGGCCCCCAGCGATTCTTGAAGATGCTGCAAGGAATCCCTCAACACAGAGTTCAAATTCACAACGGCGAGGTTGGACTGACTCTTCCGGGAAAACGACATGAGCTGCTTTGAGAGAGTCACTCCCACTTGGGTCGCTTTGTCGATGGACTCCAGAAGCCCCAACTCCTTCTCAGTCGCGGTTGCGTCCTTCGACTTCTGCGTCATGTGCCGATGAAGCATTTCCAGATTCGGAAGGATTCCGCACAGGATGTTGTTGAAGTCATGAGCCAAGCTGGCGGCAAACTGACGGATGCTCTCCAGTTTTTCCATCTGAACCAACTGTGCTTCCATCTCCCGCTGATCGCTGATCTCTCGAAGCGCGGCCACAAAGCCGGTAACGGATTTGTCCTCTTCTCTCAAGGGAGCCGCCGTGGCGCTGACCAGTCGCAATTCTCCGTTGCGGTTCTTGATGGTGATTTCATATTCGGAAATGCTTCCGGTCTCGGCGGCTTCCTGCATGAGACGCTTCAACTCCTCCGGCCTCGCAAACACATCCAAAGCGCGACGCCTCGAAAGAAATTCCTCTCGATCCGAAGCACCCCACAATGACAGGGCGGCGCGGTTGGCAAACAACAGTTCGCCGCGCGTCGACCACTTGATGAGCGGCAGCGGAATGGATTCCACCAAGTTGCGAAGGGACGCGTTCTGCGAGAGCAAGCCCTGAAACTCCAGCTTCAAATTCTCCGACATTTCGCGTAGCGCAGCGACCAGGGGTTGCCATTCGGGATCCTGAACGGCGCCCAGAGGCGCGTTCAAATCCCCCTTGGCAATCGAGTGGATGGCCGCCACGATCACTTCCAGTTCGGCTTGGGCCTTCGTTGTGTTTCTCATTTCCAAAGAACCTCCGGGCCGGTTCTCCAATGGACTCCCTTCAGATCAACTGCGACCTCATGGGAGCCTACCTCAGCGGCGTCTCACCGCTTGCTCGAACAGGCCTTTCCGACACGTCCGTTCAGAGGTGACGAGGGAAAGGCCTTCCACAAGCGAATAATTTATCGGCAAATCAACACAAAATTTTCACAGAAATCTCTTTGGGCAGGGAACGGTCGGGCGTGGATTCGGGCGGGTGTTCCCGACATCCATCAAAGCGCCCGCGAAAACTTTTTTGTTGTCGCAGGAAATGAGGCCGATTATAATCGCCCTTCGATTTGCAATAGAATTCACAAACATTTGAGCGAGAGCGAATCGACTTGCGTCAAATGCGAGGCGCCTTCCCCAGAGAGGCGGGACTGCCGGCGGAAACACTGGTGGAAATGACCCGTCCGAAGCGGAACGACGGCGCAAGATCCACGGCTAAACAATTTTCGGGAGAGCTTTTTTTCCCCTCCAGTAAGTCTTCAGAACTTCTGACCGCTTGAACATTGGCCTCCTTCTTTTGAGGCACGATTCTTGATGTTGCGGCTGCGCTCATCGTCTCCGCGATGAGTTGCTCCGAGGCCGCCATTCAAACCGGGCCATGTGCAAGATATCTCTTCTGCCACTCATCAGCAAAGGATGAATCACCGTGTCGCGACAAGTCATGCATAAGGTCAGTATTCAGGAATTTCTCGAAGAAGATCCGGAATTGACGAAGCTGGTTTTCCGATACCTGAAATGGGCCACCCTGTGGTTGATCATCGGGACCGGCGTCGGCTTGATCATTGCGGCAAAGTTTTATTATCCGGACCTGCTGCCGGATGAACTGCTCTCTCTCGGGCGCCTTCGGCAAATTCACACCAACACGGTTTTCTGGGGTTGGACATCACTGGCGATGGTCGGCCTGTGCCTGTACGTGGTTCCCCGCACAACCCGCGCCCGGCTCTACAGTTTCACGCTGGCGCGAGTGGCGTTGTGGCTGTGGAACCTGACAGTCCTCGGCGGAATCATCACGCTGGCGCTCGGCATGAGCAACGGCAATCAGGAATACCGCGAGTACATCTGGCCTCTCGCGATTCTCTTTGCCACGGGGATGGTGATTCACGTCTACAATTTCTATCAAACCATCGCCCACCGGCGCACGCGTGAAATCTATATTTCCAATTGGTACATCCTCGGCGCGACGCTGTGGACCACGGTCCTTTACACCACCGCCTACCTGCCTTGGTATCAGAAGGGCCTTTCGCAAACGATCATTCAAGGATATTACATGCACACTGGCGTGGGCATGTGGTTCACCCCGGTTGTTCTGGGGCTGACTTATTACTTCCTGCCCAAATTCCTCAACCGACCCATTTACTCGTACGCTCTGGGTGTCTTGGGATTTTGGACGCAGATGGTGTTTTACTCTTTGATCGGAACGCATCATTACATCTTCAGCCCGATTCCCTGGTGGCTTCAAACCACGGCGATTGTCTTCAGCGTGGGCATGATGGTGCCGGTATGGTCGGGAACCGGAAATTTTCTTCTGACCATGCGCGGCAAATGGGATACCATCCGCCGCAGTTATTCCCTGCCCTTTATCCTTGTTGGAACCATTGGGTACGGCTTGGCGTCGACGCAAGGAACCATCGAGGCGTTTCGAACCAGCAACGTCTATCTTCACTTCACAAACTTCACCATCGGACACTCGCACATCGCCATGTACGGATTTGTTGCTTTTCTCATCTGGGGCGGCGTTTACGGACTGCTGCCGCGCATGACGAAGCGCGAGCCCTCGATTCTCATGGTGGGCGTTCATTTTTGGTTCTCGTTGATCGGCGTTCTGGTGTTCGTCGTGGCGCTGTCGATCGGCGGCATCATCCAAGGAGTGGATTGGGTCAACCTGAGGCCGTTTGTTCAGTCGGTGGTCGACATCATGCCCTATTGGCTCTGGCGATCCGTCGGAGGAACGCTCATGTTCCTGGGACATGTGATCTTCGCGATCAACCTCTACAAGATGCGTCCGCTCCGAGCGCAAGTTCCTCAGCCGGAACAGGAGGAGGTGGTGGCGGCATGAATTTTCATCGCAATCATCAACTATTGGCGGCGACAGCATTCTTCGGATTCATTGCGCTGACTCTTTTGATCGCGGTGCTCCCGGCCATCGAATCCACTCACGTTCCAGCGACGCCGGGCTTGCGCAATCTCACCGCCGAAGAGAGGCATGGGCGCGATCTCTACGTTTCCGAAGGATGCTCCTATTGCCACTCACAGATGGTTCGCCCCTTGCCGAGCGATCGCGTCTTCGGCCGTCCTTCAACCGCCGGAGACTACGCGTACTCGACACCTCAATTGTTGGGAACGAGCCGCAACGGCCCGGACCTCGCCAACATCGGCAATCGTCAACCCGATCCGATGTGGCATTTGATGCACCTCTACAATCCCCGCTCGGTCGTCAAAGAATCGATCATGCCGGCATTCTCTTGGTATTTTCAGGAGAAGTATCAAGCCGATCCGGGAGACACGGTCGTTCCCGTCGCTCCCGGCTTTGCTCCTCCAGGGAAGATTGTGGTTGCTACTCCGGATGCGTTAGCGTTGGTCGCCTATCTGTTGTACCTGAAGCAGCCACCTCTGGCGATGTCGATGGGGCCGGGCGCTCCCGCGGCAGCGGGCGCGTCAGGTCAAGCGCCGGCAGGCGCCATGTCCGGTGAAGAGGTTTATTCCATTCGCTGCGTGCAATGCCATCAGGCGGAAGGGACCGGGCTCCCGGATTTTGTTCCGCCGCTTCGAGGCGATCCCGTGGTGACCGCTCACGATCCCACGCAGCAAATCCTGACGGTGCTGCACGGGCTGCAAGGAAAGACCATCAACGGAAAAACATACGGCGGCAAGATGCCGGCATTTGCAACCGAACTCAGTGATGAAGAGATTGCCGCCGTGATCAACCACGAACGGTCTTCCTGGGGGAACCACGCCCCTACCATCAAGCCGGAAGACGTGAAGAAAGCCAGGGCTCAATGAATCTCTTTCAGCCTTCGCTGTGTTTGACCGCCGCGCTGAGTTTCCAGCACGAAGGACACTCCATGGCAAGTGGTCCGCACGCGGCGTGGGAATACATCCTCGCCGCCGCCGCGGTCGCCATCGTCCTGTGGGTATTTGTCCTGGCCATTCGGATGACCCTTCGTCCGGGGGAAGAGGAGAAGGATCACATCAAGCGCACCATCCTTGACGATCATTGGGCGCCTCCGGGCGAATCTACGAGCCGTCCTGAATCATCCGGTGAAAAAGAAAAGTCATGAGCGAAGATCAGGTCAAAGTAAAAATCTTTCTCGACGATCAAAAGGACGCGCTGGCTGTCTATAGCCCTCCGGCCCGCTTTGATCTCGACACCACCACGCTGACGGATGGACGGCATCGCCTCCATGTTCACGCCACCGATCGTTACGGCATTACCGGGGTGCGCGATATTCCGTTCATCGTTCGCAACGGACCGGGCATTGCGGTCGTGGGCTTGGATCCGGGAGACGTGGTCGAAGGCAAAATCTCGATCCTCGTCAACGCTTACGGCGGCGCGAAGGAACCCGATTGGGAACCGGTGCGCGCGGAAACGCCGGCGCCTATTCCGACTTGGGCGTGGGTGCTGTTCCTGGGGAT